>JARRJE010000431.1:0-2891 GCA_037379765.1 Deltaproteobacteria bacterium | reverse complement strand
GTCGAGGTGGCATTCGACACAGCGGACACTGGAATGAGGCGAATTTTTGTAGGTAACGTATTCCGGCTCCATGATTTTGTGGCAGAACTGGCCGCAGAACGCCACCGATTCCGTATATTGATAGCCCTTGTAAGAGGCCAGGGCCAGAATGAAGACCGTGAGGAGGGTGCTCATAATGGCCAGGTAGATCAGCTTCCGGACCCGGACATATCGCCCGGGCCTTGAGAGTTGCTCCTGGATATACTCCAGAGCGTAAACGCCGATATCTTCCTTGTCCCTTGAAAAAAAGAGCCCCACGAAAATCAGCAGAAAGCCGAGGCCGCAGAGGGGCCCGATGATCAGGTTGATCATGAAAAAGAAATAAGGGGCGGAAATCAGGCCCTGCAGATCGAGCAGGAGGAAAAGCATCAGGATGGGCAGAAGCACGCCGACGATGGCAATGCCAACTATAGAGATCCTGCTTCGGAAAGCCTTGGCTATGGCTGTCTTCAGTAAACCGTTTCTCATTTCAATCTTTCAATCCGGAAAATGGGGGGTAATCGAAGCCGCAAAAGAAAGACGCATCAATTCTCAGGCGCTCCATATGGTACCAATTTTTCCCGCTTCTCCAGAGTGCATTCGTATATGATCTCCATATCTTCCCGGTCAAGGGTTTCATCCTGCAGAAGTAAGTTTGCCAGGGACTCCAAAAAATCCTTTTCCCGGGTCAAGATCTCCCGGGCCTCGGCAACGCAGTCCTCCAAAAGCTTCTTCATCTCCCGATCGATGCAGCGGGCCGTCTCCTCGCTGTATTCCGTACGCCCCTGCCGTTCTCCCAGGAAGGTTGCCTCGCCCCGGTCATAGGATACGTGGCCGACGACCTCGTTCATGCCCCATTTGCAAACCATCTTCTCGGCGATGGCGACCGCCTGCTGCAGATCGTCCTCGGCGCCGCTGGTCTGCTGGTCCAGGCAGATCTCCTCCGCAACCCGCCCTCCCATGAGCATGATGATCCGGCTGCGCAGATACTCGCTGGTATAAGCATGCCGGTCATTGAGGGGCAGCTGCTGGGTGTGTCCGAGAGCCCGCCCCCGCGGAATGATGGTAATTTTATGAAGCGGATCCGTCTCGGGCAGAAATTTGGTCAGGATGGCATGACCCGCTTCATGATAAGCCATGGTCCGCCGGTCCTGTTCGCTGATGATCATGCCCTTGCGTTCGACCCCCATTAGAATCCGGTCCCGGGCCGCCTCGAAATCATGGAGATCGATGGCCTTTTTCCTTTCCCGCCCGGCAATGAGAGCCGCCTCGTTCACGAGATTCTTCAGCTCGGCCCCGGTGAATCCAGGGGTTCCTTTGGCAACCTCCATCAAATCGACCCCCTCGGACAACTTGACTCGGCGGGCATGCGTTTCGAGGATCTCAAAGCGCCCCTTGACATCCGGAGGAAGGATGCTGATCTGCCGGTCGAAACGGCCCGGCCGGAGCAGCGCGGGGTCAAGAATGTCCGGGCGGTTGGTGGCGGCCAGAACGATGACGGTCTCGTCGCTGGCAAAACCGTCCATTTCCACGAGCAGGGCGTTGAGGGTCTGGCCTCGTTCATCCTGACCGCTGGTGGCGGTCCCCATGGTCCGAAGCCCACCCACGGCATCAATCTCATCGATAAAGATAATGCAGGGGGCATTCTTCTTGGCCTCCCGGAAGAGGTCACGCACCCGGGACGCGCCGACGCCGACGAACATTTCCACGAAATCCGAACCGCTGATGCTGTAGAAAGGCACCCCCGCCTCACCGGCGATGGCCCGGGCCAGCAAGGTCTTGCCGGTGCCCGGAGGACCCTGGAAAAGAATGCCGCGGGGAATGACCGCACCCAAGTTATTGTATTTATTTGGTTTCTGAAGGAAATCGACAATTTCGAGGAGCTCATCCTTGGCCTCGGGAATCCCGGCGATATCTCGGAACGTCACCTGCCGCACCCCCGGGGAGAGTCGGGCCACCCGGTCCCTGGCAAAACTCGATTCCCCTTCTTCACCAGCCACCTGTTTTCTGGCCAGAAAATACCAGGCGATCATGATGAGAAACAACGGCAGGGCCAAATTCAAGTAGGTGAAGATGGGCGAAGGCCGGTCCGGTTCTCCGCGGACGGTGACCTTCTTGGCCAGCAGTTTGGGGAGTAGTTCCGGCACATCCGGGGCATAGGTGGTGAACTGCCGACCGAAGTTATCGGTCAGGGCAATCTCGCTGCCCTTGAAATGGACTTCCGCGATCTCATTGTTTTCGAGGCTCTCCAGGAATTCATTGTAGCTAAGCGACTGCGACTTGTTCTCGAGATGGTAGAACAGAAGGCCCACGCCGGTGCCGAACGCCAGCATGATCATGATCATCAAAGTCTTCAAGAATGCGGCCATGATCTTTACCCCCGAGTTTCTCCGACGATGGCCCCCGCGGGAGACCCGCCTCTAAAAGCAAGACCCCGCCCCATCGTCCTTCCAGCGTGTTGCCGGATTTACTCTCCACCGGCCAGTGATCCTCGAGGTTCCGCGGGTTATCTCCGTGAATCTGCAAAGGATTTCAACCGATCCTCCCCGTAACATCCGCCAAGATGCATCCGGCAGATTTCAAAATAACTTGCAAATGAACATTACTAAAATTTTGCGAAGAGAGCGAGAAAGAACATGACTCATATCCCTGTGCATTTAATTTGTTGGCAGCAATCAGCGGCATTGTGGGCTCTCGCAAGGAGCACAAGACGACCGGCAGTTCAGCGTTGTGGAGAGTTTGGGCAATGCAGCGATTCAACGTGAGCACCGACAATTACCCGACAGAATAAACAAAACGGGACACAGGGACAATAGCGCGTCCCTGTGGAGGGAGAAGGACTGGATCGTCAAAAAAATATCGCTTCTGCGGAC
>JARRJE010000430.1:747-3436 GCA_037379765.1 Deltaproteobacteria bacterium | reverse complement strand
CTTATCGCACCGGCGTCAATGACGAGAACGGGGCTAGACGACTATAACACATCAGCAGCTCTGGATTTAATTCAGCGACAGGGGGCCCGCGGACTGCAGGGCTTGGGGCCAGCATGGCGCTGAATTCGGGCTGGTCGGCGGAGACTTGAACTGGAAGGACACAAATTGGGCCCTCGAAAATTATGTAAAAATTGGGTGCTGGTCTCGTTTGATTACTCTGGCGATCTCGATTGGACGGTTTCGGGGGCCGTTACTCAGGTGAATTTCCTTACCTTTGAGCCCGGAAGCGAGGTCCGGCAAGGTCTCAAGGTCTGGGCTGACTTCCACAATTCGCGGCGGCCTCATATAAGTCTGGACGCCAGAACCCCCGGGTGAGGCATATTGGCAATTACCCTGTCCCGGCTACACCGGCCAGGCTCATAAAACTGGCGCTTAACCACGAAGGCTTTACACCTTATTTATGCCGTCAACCTGTCCTAATAACCGAGGCCTCCTTTACCCCCGGGATAGTCCACCTGCTATTTGGTACGGAGAATAAACGTTTCTATCTACCTTTATCCGATTTTCGGAAATTCGAACCAAATAAGTTCCAATTTTCGGACTTATTCTAATTATAACTTCCACATCGAGTTGATATAATTAGAAAAAAATTAATGCCCCTTTTGGCATTAATTTTGCGTCGCTAAAACCTTTAGAATAAATCCATAGTAAAAATTGGGTGTTTCCGCATTTAAATCTTTAATTAATTTCTCAATCTGTAACCTCAGTGTAAACCCCTGGTGGGGCATTAAGAGAGAATACAAAAGAAGGAGGAAAAAAATGAAAAAGAAATTTTGGGCAGGATTGGCAACAGGAATACTGTTGCTTGGTACGGTGGGGATTGCCCAAGCCCTCTCTATTAACGGCGGGACGAATGTTGGAGACTTGGACCAGCTACTAACATCAGCAGAATTGGGCAACTCTGGTGACCAAGTCGAATTGGATTGGATTAATGATTACTTAGGTACCAACTTTGACAGTATGGAGAAGTATGACAACACTGGTGGTGAATGGACGGTTACGGATCAAGATTCTAACATTTTTGCTTTTGGGTTGCAGACCACCCCGTCATATTTCTTTATAAAAATTGGAACTGGTAATTTGCCGGCCGGCACGGATGATCATTATCTATTTGATAACAACGACTTGCTCAATTTTGCGGTTGTCAATTTTGGGGACTTAAACCTCTTAAACGAAAGTGGTGACGTTTACAAGGTTAGTCATCTCGGAGAGGTAGGAGGCAACCCCGTTCCCGAACCCGCCACCATGCTCCTGTTCGGCACCGGCCTGGCCGGTTTGGCGGGCACCCGTTTGAGAAGGAAAAAAGCCTAATTTTCTTTTTCGAATCAATTTCTGGGCAGAGCCGGCTTCCGGCTCTGCCTTTTTTGTTCTGGACCCTCTCTTCTGGACATGGTAGCGTCATTCTAAAATTTTTCTTTCACGATTTTGGTGAGGAACCGATATACCAAGAAATATTTTCTCGAATCGCCGCCTGTCGACTCAGTAGAAACAACAAAGCCAATTGCGAGGTTCGCTGTGAACAGCCCTTTTCGCCAATCCGTTTTTACTTCTTCCCGCCTCCTGCTTTGCCTGCTGCTGGTGACCGCTCTCGCTGCCTGTTCCAGCCCTGAAGAGAAGAAGCAGGCCCATTATCAAAAAGGCCTGGAGTATGCGGAAAAAGGGGAGGCGAAGTCGGCCATTCTCGAGTTCAAGAATGCCCTCAAGATCGATGCCAAATTCGCCAAAGCCCGGTACCAACTGGGATTGGCCTATCTCAAAACCGGGCAGCCGCAGCAGGCCTTTCAGCAATTCGAACGGGCCGCCTCTTTGGATCCCTCCAATCTGGATGCTTTGCTCAACTCTGCCAAGATCCTTTTTCTGGCCAGGCAGCCGAAAGAAAGCCGCAAACGGGTGGACAAGATCCTGAAGGCTCAGCCCGACCATATCGGAGCCTTGATTCTGGCGGCCAACCTTGATTTGGCTGAGCGCGACCCGGCCAAGGCCGAAGAGAGGATCTCCAAGGCGATCGAGGTGAAGCCGGATCTGGACCGCTTGTATCTGACCCAAGCCCAGATCTTCACAGCCCAGAAAAAGCCGGCCAAGGCCGAGGCGGCCCATATACATCAGTGTAGCCTAAGATATTTATTAAATATGCATGACATATATACTAAATATTTATTTTCTATTAAAGTGTAAAAAGCATACTTCAATTACCATTCATTATGGTTAATACCTGGCTGCCTTTTATTCGAGCGAAGGGAAAATATCCGAGGCCGAGGCCAGCCTTAAAAAAGCCATCAGCTTAGAGCCGCAAAACTCTTCCTTATCCGTATTGCTGGCCAATTTTTACAAACGGATCGGCAAACCGGATCAGGCCGTTGCCGCCTATCAGGAGGCCATCGCCAAATCCGAGGACGACGCTGATATCAAAGCCATGCTGGCTGACTATTATGTGGATCGGCATCAGCCGGACAAAGCCTCTGCCCTGGTGGATCAAATCCTCAGCAAGAACAGCAAACAGGGCCGGGCCAACCTAGTGAAAGCCAAATTGCTGATCGGGAAAGGCAAAAACGACGATGCCATCGCCATTCTCACCAACCTGGAGCAGGAATATCCCCGCTGGGCCGAGCCTTTTTATCTCAAGGCCCTG
>JARRJE010000430.1:0-710 GCA_037379765.1 Deltaproteobacteria bacterium | reverse complement strand
TCAAAAAGACGCCGCGCAAGCGGTCAAGCTCGACCCGAAGAGCTCCCCGGCCCATACGTTGCTTGCCCAAAACCTATTCCTGAAGCGGGAGGTCGATGCCGCCAAGGAGCATGCCATCACCGCCCTGCGACTGCGGCCAACCAACTTCCGGGCTGCGATCATCCTCGGCAACTGCTTTCTGCAGAACCAAGAGCTGGACAACGCCCTTCGCCTTTTTCAACGGATGAACACCGTGGTGCCCGATAATGTGGAAGTCCTCCAGCATCTGGGCATTACCCGTCTGGCTCGCAAGGAGGTCCCGCAGGCCAAAAAGATCTTTGAACAGGTTCTGACCCTCCAGCCGGATTTTGCTCCTGCTTTGGCCCCTCTGGTAGCGATTCGTCTCCAGCAGAAGGATGTGGCCGGTGCCATGTCCTTGGTGGAAAGGCAGTTACAAAAGGCACCTGACCAGCCCGCGTATCTGATGATGGCGGCAGAGCTCCATCAGCGCCGCGGTGAAAACGGGCAGGCCTTGACCGCCCTGCGGCGGGTGCAGAAGCTGGAACCCGAGTCTCCTCGGCCCTATCTGCTGATTGCCCAGATGCAGATCAAAAGCGGCAAGACCGCCGAGGCGATAAAAGAATACCAAGCCCTGCTCAAGAAAAAGCCCGGCCTGGTTCCCGCCCGCATGAAGCTCGGGGTCCTGCTGGAGCATCAGGGAAAGATCGAAG
>JARRJE010000429.1:0-3932 GCA_037379765.1 Deltaproteobacteria bacterium | reverse complement strand
CAGGAGATCGATAATTACAAAGAACGCTTTGAGAGGCTGTCGAAGCAGCTTGATTCGGCGGTGGATGCCTATCATGGAATCATGAAGAGCCCGGCACAAACGGAAAGACTTCCACTAGCCTGGCGCCACCGCTCCTTGGCCGGTCTGGGCGGCGATTTTTTCGCCATTCAGGATATTGAGATCGGCTGCGACATCCTGCTCGCCGACGTGGCCGGCCACGATGTGGCTGCCTCATACAATGCAGTGCTCATCAAGACCTTTTTCGATGAGAATTGTCGGAAACTCATGGACCTGCAGACGTTTCTGCGATTACTTAATCTGCACCTTTTTGACAAGGGCAAAAGAGGACAGCTGATCACGGCCATTTTTTTGCGGCTTGACTTAGAGAGCAAGAAGGGCTATGTGGCTGCCGCCGGCCACCCACCGCTGCTCATTGCCGGCGCTCACTGCCGACCGCGGCTGCTGGAGGTGGAAGGAAGCGGTCTCGGTGCCGCCGAGCACGTCGATTTTTCCATCCACCAGTTTCCGTTAGAGCCCGGCGACCGCTATTTTCTTTACACTGATGGGGTGCTCGCTGCCCGGCGTCCGGATTCGCCTTCAGGTGAGGAATTGGGGGCCCCGGGGCTAATGGCCCTTCTCCAGCAGGTAAAAAGGAAAATGATCGATGAGGCTGTCCGGGCTATCTGGGAAGGAATCCTGACGTATTGCAGTCAAACGCCTGCAGATGATCTGAGCCTGATCGGGCTTGAAATACCTGGAGATGTGGAGGAAGGGCATGTTTAATGTAAGGGAGTGGCCGACAGCCGTGCAGATTGAACTCGCCTCTGATCTGCAGTACGTGGAGAGAGCGATCCGGGAAGTCATGTTTTTTTATGAAAAACGCGGCAGCGAGTCTTCTCTTGAAATTAACATCATTATCCGAGAGCTGCTGCGTAATGCCATCGAGCACGGAAATTCCAATATTACTAGCAGCCGGGTCTTCTTCACCTTCGAGATGGTCGACAGCTCCCTATGCCGGATCATCGTGGAAGACGAGGGCGAGGGATTTTCTGATCGCTATCCCGACCCAGTTGCGGAACCGCACCGAGCGCGGAATCGTGGCCTGGCGCTGGTCCATGAACTTGCCGAGCACCTTGAATTCAATGATCGCGGCAACAAGGTTAGTGTCCTGGTGCGAAAAGAAGCAGAGGAAGAAACCGCTGGCGCGACGGGAATCCTGGATAAATCAGGTGGCCGGAAGAACGAAAGATTGTCGAAGGCGCACCGCCTCAGCGGCAGCGAGTATCCTGTTCGAGAAAGGTGAAGGAGGGGAATTGTTCCTGGCGGAGGGAGGGCGAGAGGAAACAGGGGAGGAGAAGAAAGAAGGAATTTCCCCTGGTGCCTTAAGGAACGGCACCAGGGAAATGGTCACAGAGGGTGGTCTTCGCCTCCAAACAATCGGATTAATTTTGGGGAATTATTTCTTTCCGGCTGCTGACTAGCATTTCCATCACAGACGGATCGGCCAGGGTGGAGGTGTCGCCGAAGTCGTCGTACTGGCCGGCGGCTATCTTGCGCAGGATGCGGCGCATGATTTTGCCGCTTCTGGTCTTGGGCAGCCCATCGGTGAACTGGAAGAACTCCGGCGAGGCGATCGGGCCGATCTCTTTGCGCACGTGGTTGCGCAGGGCGGTTTCAAGTTCTTTCGAGCTTTCCACTCCGGCCTTGAGGGTCACGAAGGAATAGACGGTTTGCCCCTTGACCGGATGGGGAGCGCCCACCACCGCCGCCTCGGCCACATCCTCATGGGCAACCAAGGCGGATTCGATCTCCGCCGTGCCGAGGCGGTGACCGGAGACATTGATCACATCGTCCAGCCGACCCATGATCCAAAAGTAACCGTCCTCATCCACCCGTGCGCCGTCCTCGGGATCGTAGATGCCGGGGAAGCGGTCGAAGTAAGTCTTTCGGAATCGCTCCGGGTCGCCGAAAACCCCGCGCAGCATTCCCGGCCAAGGGCGCTTCACCACGAGATGTCCACCCTCGTTGGCAGAAGCCTCGGTGCCGTCCTCCCGGAAAATGGCCACATCGATG
The DNA here is from genome assembly GCA_037379765.1 of Deltaproteobacteria bacterium. Taxonomy (GTDB): domain Bacteria; phylum Desulfobacterota; class Desulfobulbia; order Desulfobulbales; family UBA5123; genus JAJYKH01. Next base: position 1,859 of record JARRJE010000429.1, on the reverse strand, counting down.
CCGGGCAACGGCTTGGTTGCGGAGCCGGGCTTGAGCGGCGTGGCGTAGGGCAGGGCGGAAATGAGGATGCCGCCGGTCTCGGTCTGCCACCAGGTATCAACGATGGGAAGCTCGCCTTTGCCTATGTTTTCGTAATACCACATCCAGGCCTCGGGATTGATGGGTTCGCCCACCGAGCCGAGGAGGCGTAAAGAGGAGAGATCGTTTTTCTCGACCCATTCGGTACCTTCCCGCATCAGGGCACACGGATGACGGTGGGGGCGGTGTAGAAGATGTTGACCTTGAACTTGTCCACGATCTTCCAGAAGCGGTCCGGCTTGGGGAAGCTCGGAACTCCTTCGAACATGAGGGAGGTGGCCCCCAGGGCGAGCGGCCCGTAAAGTATATAAGTGTGGCCAGTAATCCAGCCGATATCGGCGGTGCACCAGTAGACGTCGTTGTCCTTGAGGTCGAAAACCCATTGGGTAGAATGGGCGGCGTAAGTGAGATAGCCGCCGGTGGTGTGGACCACCCCCTTGGGTTTCCCGGTGCTGCCGCTGGTGTAAAGGATGAACAGGGTATCCTCGGCTTCGTTGCTCACCGGCGGGCAGTCGCCCTGCGCATCATCGGCCGCTGTTTCGTTATCCCACCAGCTGTCGCGGCCTTCCTTCATGGTCACCTCGTTGCCGGCCCGGCGGACCACGATGCATTTCTCGACCGAGGGACAATCGGCCAAGGCCTCGTCAGCGTTTGGCTTGAGCGGAATGACTCGGCCGCTCCGCAGCACCGCATCAGCAGTGATGAGCACCTTGGCCTCGCAGTCCTGGATCCGGCTCTTGAGGCTCTGGGCGCTGAACCCGGCAAAGACCACGCTGTGGATGGCACCGATGCGAGTACAGGCGAGGAGGGCGATGGCCAGCTCCGGGATCATGGGTAGATAGATGGAGACTCGGTCCCCTTTCTTGATCCCTTTTTTCTTGAGAACGTTGGCAAAGCAACACACCTCTGTGTGCAGCATTTGGTAGGTGTAGACTTTGACATCCTCTTCGGGTTCGCCTTGCCAGATCAGGGCCGCCTTGTTGCGGCGAGGGCCGTCGAGATGGCGGTCGAGGCAATTGGCACTCACGTTGAGCTTGCCTCCCTGAAACCAATTGATTTCCGGCTTGTGGAGATCGGCATCGAGAACCTGGTCCCATTTCCGGTCCCAGGTGATGAGCTCTTCGGCTCGATCGGCCCAGAAACCCTCCGGGTCATCGGCCGCACGCCGGAAAAGGGTCTCGTATTCCGTCATGAACTTCTTTCAAAAGGCTTTCGATTTTGTCAATGCTCACATCATTCCCCTAATTCTTGTGGTTAGCGAAGAGGCTCTAGCCGGTAAAAGCCGTCTAGCGATGATACCATAGATGCCTGCTCACCGGGAGAGGCCCGTTTGAGAAAATTGGACTCGATGCAGAGGGTTGGGATCGGTCCTTCGGCTTGACCGCGGCCAATCGCTTCTTTCTTCTTGATAAAAAACTATCTATTTCAGTAAGGTAGATCCGTTTCTTTGGTTCGTGACCGCGGAAACCGCGTTCTGCAAAGAACGGAAACTCCTGATACTCTAATGGATCCAAATCCTAGATGGAAATTTTATGATTTTTTCTGGAAAAATCGGACGACTCCCGGCAGCCGGTGGTTTCGGAGTTGCTGTCCGCACGCAGCCTGAACAGTCGGCCGGCGCGGGTGGCGGCTATGGTGAAAAATATGGAGCAGTGAGCCGAACTCAGTTGATCGGCATGGGGATGGCGCCGACGCTTTGAATAATTTTTTGTAAAGAAAAGTCTTCGACTTTTTGCGGATCGTAGACGATATCGACCTTCGATCTGATCTCTTTCTCCCAC
>JARRJE010000428.1:0-2330 GCA_037379765.1 Deltaproteobacteria bacterium | reverse complement strand
ATATTGGCCTGGCTTCCGGAGTGAGCCTGGACATTGGCGTACTCGGCTTGAAAGATCTCCCGAGCCCGGGTGATGGCCAGGGACTCCACTTCGTCCACGTACTCGCAACCGCCGTAATAACGCCGACCGGGGTAGCCTTCGGCGTACTTGTTGGTGAGAATGGACCCCTGGGCCTCGAGCACTGCCTCGCTGACGATGTTTTCCGAGGCGATCAGCTCGAGCTGATTAGTCTGGCGCTCCAGCTCATATCTGATGAACCGCGCGATATCCGGATCGGTTTGCCTGAGAGAAGACACTTTCTTGACCTTACTTGGAATACATGGCGATCCGGCGTTGATGGCGGCCGCCGGTAAAATCGGTGGCCAGCCAGGTCCGGACGATCTCGGTCGCCAGCCCAAGCCCGATGACACGAGCACCGAGACAGAGGACGTTGGCGTCGTTGTGCTCCCGGCTCATGCGGGCGGAATAAAGCTCATGACAGAGGGCAGCCCGAATCTGGGGATGGCGGTTGGCTACCATGGACATGCCGATGCCGGTGCCGCAAATGAGAATCCCTCGCTCGCACCGACCGTCGATGACCTCGCGGCAGACCGCCTGCGCGAATTCAGGATAGTCGACAGATACTGCCCGATGGCAGCCCTGATCGTCCACCTCGTATTCCAGGTCGGCAAGCAGAGAGCAAATCTCCTCTTTGAGCCCGATGCCGCCGTGATCGCAGCCGATGGCAATCTTCACGCCTAACCTCTTTAACCGAAAATCTCACTCACTGCTCGAAGCGTTTCATAACCAGGACTGCGTTGGTGCCGCCGAAGCCAAAGGAGTTGGACATGGCCACCTTTACCTCCGCCCGGCGCGCCTCGTTGGGCACATAGTCCAAGTCGCATTCTGGATCGGGTGATTCCAGGTTGATGGTGGGAGGAATGACCCCCTCATGGATGGTGAGGGCGGTAAACACCGCCTCGATGCCGCCTGCGCCTCCCAACATGTGGCCTGTCATCGACTTGGTGGAACTGATGGCGAGCTTCTTTGCATTGGCCCCGAACACTGTCTTGACCGCCCGAGTCTCCACTACGTCGTTCAGAGGGGTGGAGGTGCCGTGGGCGTTGATGTAGTCTATATCTGCAGGCGCCATATCTGCATCATCCAGGGCCATGGCCATGCAACGGACCGCCCCCTCTCCATCCTCAGGCGGTGCTGCCATATGATAGCCGTCGCTGGTAAGGCCATAGCCCGCCATTTCCGCATAGATCGGCGCCTCTCGCTTCAGGGCGCTTTCCAGACTCTCCAGGATAAGGATTCCGGCGCCCTCGGAAATGATGAACCCGTCCCGCCCGCTGTCGAAAGGCCGAGATGCCTTGGCGGGGTCGTCATTTCGGGTGGAGAGCGCTTTCATTGAGGCGAAGCCGCCCACGGCCAGCGGACAGACCACCGACTCGCTGCCGCCTGTAACGACCATGTCGCAGCTGCCGGCGCTGATCAGGCGGAAGGCCTCACCTACGGCATGGGAGCCGGCGGCACAGGCTGTGGAAAGCGCCAGGTTTGGACCCTTGATGCCGTAAGCGATGGAGATCTGCCCCGCCCCCATATTGGGAATCACCATGGGGATGAAAAAGGGAGTGATCCGCCGTGGACCTTTCTCCATGACGACCTGATGATATTTCTCGATAGTGGGCAGGCCGCCCAGACCGGTTCCAGTGACCGTGCCGATCCGGGCAGCATTATCAGCGGTGACCTCGATTCGTGCGTCCTTGAGGGCCATACCGGCGGCAACCACTGCGTATTGAGCAAATAGGTCGAGGTGCTTGGCGAATTTCTTATCCAGAAATTCCTCGACCCGGAAGTCCTTCACTTCAGCGGCAATGGTGACCGGATAATCACTTGCATCAAACCGGGTGATGGGCCCCACGCCGCTCTTGCCCGCGCACAGGGCCTCCCAGGTCGGCCGGGCGCCGATGCCCAGAGGGGTCACTAGTCCGACCCCCGTTATCACCACTCTTCTGCTCATCGCTTGCTGTGTCCTCGGTAAACGTTTATTAACACCATATCTATTTTTGCCTGAGGTCTTTTGCGTACATTGGTAAAGACTACAGGCTGCTTTCGCGCATCTCCGGCTGAGGATTTACCGCCGAGAATGACGAAAGGTCTTTGTCCATGGTACACGGGTACCTTTTCCACCGCCTCTGGCGGCAAGTTGACCCGTTTTCAGCCCTTGACCGATTTGATGTGATCAATGGCGTTCTGGACGGTAATAATCTTTTCGGCGACCTCATCGGCGATCTCCACGTCGAAAGCCTCTTCCATGGCCATGATCAGCTCTACCAGGTCGAGGG
>JARRJE010000427.1:0-2339 GCA_037379765.1 Deltaproteobacteria bacterium | reverse complement strand
GGGCCAGCGGGAGGCGCTCGCCCGGTTGCTCACCCTTCCTGCACACCTCGACATCGTTCGCGCTTATAAAGGGATGCCGGCCCAGCTTTTCAGCGGGCCCAAGACCGGCACCGTTCAGGCGGAAGCGGACCGGTTCGCGGAAAACCGCAAGCTTATCTTCCTCTTCCGGATCATGGACACCCCGGGGCTCTTTCTCATCCACGAGGAGACCCTGCGGGAGATCAATCGCTCCCTGGTGCACCTCATCCGCCGCCAGGCGGTGGAAGAGATCGAAGGCTTTCTGCTCACCACTTTGCAGCTTTTGAAGGCCAACGTCCGGAAATATCCCCACACCTCGCTTCAGTGCATCCAGATCTTGGGCACGGAGGTTTTCAACCGGGGCAACAGCCGGCTGGTGGAGACCTTTCTCTGGGAGGCGGTGCGCTTCGGTTTCCAATATTCCAATGTCTGCGGGGTGGACGAGTACTGGCAGCCCATCTCCAACCCGGCCCACCTGGCCAACATCCGGGTCTGGCTCAACCTGATTATGCAGGAGCCCAAATGGTGCTCCACCCTATTTTCGGCGCTCATCATCAACCTCAAGCTTTCCGGAACCTGCATCAAGGACACCGACCTCTTCCAGCGTGACATCACCCGGCTGCTCAATCATCCCGTCGAGCCGGTCTACAACCTGGTGAAGCAGTTCGGCAAGCTGATGCCCGTTTTCTATAACGAAATCGGGGCAGAAGGCCTTCTGCGCGATGTCTCCACGGATATCGATGAGATCCACAAGCGCAAGGATGTCCTCATCCACTTCCTGCGGAAACAAAGCCACGTGGAATCGACCAACCTCATCGTCGATTTCGTGCGGGCCATTTTTGCCTTCTGGCGGACCCGGGACAAAGCGCACCTCGTTCCCTTTATGCCTGCCGAGATCCTGCACCAAGTTCCTGCTGAGGGGCCCTTCATCGACGACCTGAACGTACTCATGAGGCGGCTCTTCGAACAGGAGAAACTGAGCCGGGAAGAGGAGCTGCTCCAATGGGACGAGGGTCGCCTGGACCAATTTCTCGCCGGCCAAAAGGATCTCGCCGGGAGCGAGGTAAAGCGATTCGCGCTCCTGGTCCGCATGTATCGACTGGTGCACCAGAAATACAATCTGGGGTTTCAGGAGCTGCGCCATCATTTGGAGCAGGCGGCGGGCTGGGGCTTTCCGGAGATGCGCGAACTGCTCGGTGAGATGGACAGCGGCAACACCTTCCAGGGCCTCATCGCCCTCCTTGCCGAACTGGAGCGGCTCAAGGGAATCATCTTGAGCGAAAAGACCTTCGAGGCGCAGGAGGACATCTACCACAAGCGCCACATCGCCGTGGACATCCCCTCGGTCTACGGCCGCTACCGGGAGAAGAAGTTCGACGCTCTGGGGCTTACCTTCCGGCTGGAGAACCTGGCCAACATTTACCTGGAGAAATTGCCCAAGACGATCAACCTCTCCATCATCACCCGGGCCACCTTCATCAGGATCATCAAGTGCTTGCGGCTCTACCTCAAGGCGCTTCGAATCGACGGCATCACCAGCCGCCAGTTGGAGACCTACCTGTCCCTGCTTTCAAATTCACTGGGAATCAAGCGCTTCTCCTATACCCAGTATCTGGATATCTTCCGGGGGCTCTCCGAGGGGGTGAAGGACGTCATCTACGCTTACTACACCAACATCCATGAAAACAACCTCTCGATCATCATCCCTCAGATCGGCCGGGAAAACCTGCTCCCCAAGTACCAGGGCCTGTGGGACGAAAAAGACCCCACCGGCAGCATTCACCGCCTCTCGGAGTCCTTCCTGCGGGACCTGATCGCCGAAACCTTCGGCCTTCAGCACCTGGACAACTTCATCACCCGCATCTACCAGACGCTCGAGAGCCAGAAGGACCTCCTCGACGAGGAGAGCCTCGACCTGCTCATGACCTACAATCCGGACCGGGTGATCAGCTTCTTCCATCAGAAGAACCCGCGGACCAACAACCTCATCCTTCTCGGCAACAAGGGGTTCAATCTCACCACGCTTGCCGCAGCCGGCAAGTCGGTGCCCCCGGGATTTATCGTCACGACCGAGGTGTTCCGCTGCTGGCGGGTGGTGAAGGGATTCTACAAGGCATGGAACGAGTTCGTAGAACAGGTGCGTCAGACCCTCACCCAACTCGAGAAGCAGACAGGCCGCCAGTACGGCAACCCGGAGCGGCCTCTGCTGCTTTCCATCCGCAGCGGCGCCGCGGTCTCCATGCCGGGAATGATGGCCACCATCCACAACGTGGGGCTCTATGTGGAGATCGTGGAAGAATTCGCCCGCACCTCCGGCCAGG
>JARRJE010000426.1:0-2340 GCA_037379765.1 Deltaproteobacteria bacterium | reverse complement strand
GCCACCTGCTCTGGTTCGGTGCCTACCTGCTGGACCTGGGGGCTTTCACCCCGCTGTTGTACGCCTTCGACGACAGGGAGCGGCTGCTCGACCTCCTCGACTCGGTGACCGGGTCCCGGCTCACTTACAGTTATTTCCGATTCGGCGGGGTATACAACGACATCGACGACAACTTCGTGGCCGGTGCCCGGGAGTTCGTCCAGCGGCTGCGGCCCCGGATGCCCATGTACCACAGCCTGGTCACCAAAAACATCATCCTCATGAAGCGGCTGGAAGGGGTCGGCCCGGTTTCGGCCGAGATGGTGCGTAAGTACGGCGCCACCGGGCCGGTGGCCCGCGGTTCGGGTGTGGCTTATGACGTGCGGAAACACGAGCCCTATTCGGTGTACCCGGAGGTGAATTTCGACGTACCGGTCTATTCCGAGGGCGATTCTATGGCCCGTTACAAGGTCCGGATGGACGAGATCGAGCAAAGCCTACGGATCATCGAGCAAGGGCTCGATCGGCTGCCAGAGGGACCGGTGATGGCCCCCAAGGTGCCCAAGATTCTGAAACCTCCCAAGGGCGATTACTATCACGCGGTAGAGGCTGCCCGCGGCTCGTTCGGCGTTCGATTGGTGAGCGACGGCACCAACACCCCTTATCGCCTCAAGCTGCGTTCGCCGTCCTATTCCAATCTGAGCCTGTTCGGTGAGGCGGCTCGGGGCATGTTGATCGCAGATGCCATCGCCCTGCTCGGCAGCCTGGATCTGGTCATTCCCGAGATCGACCGGTAAGGAGCACAACCGCATGAACGATTCCATCAACATCACTTGGCTGGTCGGCTCGCTGGTGGTCATCATCGCCTTCGTGGCCCTCAACGCCTCCATGTTGGTCTGGCTGGAGCGCAAGGTCGCCGGCCACATCCAGCGGCGGATCGGACCGAAGGAGGTCGGTCCCTTCGGAATCCTCCAGTCCTTGGCCGACGGCATCAAGCTGATGGCCAAGCAGCTGCTCGTGCCGGAATGCGCCGACCGGACCCTGTTCAAAGTTGCGCCGCTTCTGGTCATGATACCGGCAGTGATGTCCTTCCTGGTGATCCCTTTCAGTCAGAATCTGGTGGCCCGTAACATCAATATCGGCCTCCTCCTGATTTTTGCCTTCGCCTCGGTGAACGTTCTCGGCTTGCTCCTCGGCGGCTGGGGTTCAGCCAATAAATATGCGGTAATCTCCGGTGCCCGGGCAGTCTCCCAGAACGTGGCTTACGAGATTCCCATGCTGGTGACAGTGGTCACTATGATCATGGTCACTCACACCATGAATCTCAACGAGATTGTTAGTCAGCAGCCGGACATCCTCCATTGGTACATCTTCCGGCTGAACGCCAGTCCCCTCATGCCAGTGGCCTTCCTCATTTTCTTCATCTGCTCCATGGCCGAGACCAACCGGGCGCCTTTTGACCTCGGCGAAGCGGAAAGCGAGCTGGTGGCCGGCTTCCACACCGAATACGCCGGCATGGGTTTCGGGCTCTTCTTTCTGGGGGAATATGCAAATGTCTTCATCGGCTGCAGCCTGGCAACCATCCTGTTCCTGGGCGGATGGCAATCGCCCTTCGGGATTTTCCCCGGGGTCTGGTGGTTCCTGATCAAGGTCTATTTCCTGATCTTTGTGGTCATGTGGGCCCGCTGGACCTACCCGCGGACCACCCTGTACGGACTGCTCAATCTGTCCTGGAAGTTCCTTATCCCGATTTCCCTGTTCAACCTCCTGTTGACAGGCGCGATGCTCAAGGTGTTCTGAGATGGTCAACTACTTCAAGGAACTCATCGGCGGAACCGTCAGCCTCGCCACCGGTCTGTGGATCACCTTCAAGTATATGTGGCAGCCGGTGGTCACCTTGCAGTACCCCCGGAAATCGGTGAAGATGACCTCCCGTCATCGCAGCCACATCGAGTTGACCCGGAACGAGGAGACCGGGGAGCCCAAGTGCATTGTCTGCGGCATGTGCCAGCGGGCCTGCCCCTCCAACTGCATCACCGTGGCCGGTGAAAAGCCGGAAGGAGCCAAGAAGAAGGTGCTCACCAAGTACATCCTCAACTACAACACTTGCAGCCTGTGCGGCCTATGCGTGGAGAACTGCAAGCCGGAGGCGATCACCTTCTCCAAGGATTACAACCTGGCCGGCTACCGTAAGGAAGACTTCATCATGGACCTCAAGCAGCGATTCGAGGAAAAGTATCGATGAATCCCACTCTTCTCAGTGTCGAAGGATTGTCCGGGGTCGTGTTCCTGGCCTTTGTCGGTCTCGTGGTCGTGGGGGCCCTCATCGCCACCCATGCCCATCGACTGATCCGGGCCATC
>JARRJE010000425.1:0-2363 GCA_037379765.1 Deltaproteobacteria bacterium | reverse complement strand
GGACCTTTTTGGGCTCCGGTTCCTGCCAGGGATCGAGACCATGCTCCCACTTGTAGAGATGACGCAGCTTGAGCACCAGGGTGCAGATCGAATAGATACCGCAGTGAACGGCATCCGAGATTTCGCAATTCTGTCGGACGGCCTGGCAGAGATCGCGAGTGGAATGGTGTATCATCGACGGCCTCATCGGTGTAATTGCCGGACATCTCCCGAGTTCTTCTCCCAATGGTAGCCGTCCTCCGTCGACCAGTCAACAAAGGGGAATGGTTAGCCACAGTCAGCCGCGGATATTTGCGGAACTTCTCACCTCCCCCTATAATCAGTGATGGGGTTGTATTTTTTGCGCAAACGGCCGCAACCACCCGTCGAGGCAGAAACCCGATGGAGAGTTTCTCGAACGCCTTTAAATTGTTGCAGGAAAAAATCGCCTCCTGGGGCAAAGAGGCCATCCTGCTGCTGCCGAACCTCCTCATCTCCCTTTTCATCCTGCTTATCGCCTATATGGCCGGGGTCTATCTCGGGCGGGCGGCCAGTTCCATTCTCCGGCGTTTCCTGAAAAACATCTCTCTCATCAATTTCCTGAGTGCGCTCACCCGCCTAACTACAATCCTCGTCGGCTTGATCATCGCACTCTACGTGCTCCGACTCGACCGGGCCGTGCTCTCCATCCTCACCGGGGTCGGCATTCTCGGCATCGCTTTGGGGTTTGCCTTCCAGGACATGGCCGCGAATTTCATCTCGGGCATCGCCCTGGTTTTCCACGATGACCGTCCCTTTAAGGTGGGTGATATCGTTGAAACCAACGGCCAGATGGGAAAGGTGCGGGAGATCAATCTCCGTACCTCCATGATCGAGACCTTTCAGGGGCATTCGGTATTCGTGCCGAACAAGCAGATCTTCCAAGCGCCGGTGATCAATTATTCGTTCCGAGGGCGGCGTCGCATCGACCTGGCGGTGGGAGTCTCCTATGGTGACGATCTGGAAAAGGTGAAAGGGGTCACACTGGCGGCTGTCAAAGATATTCCCCGGGCCGAACATCCCGATCTCTTCTTTGAAGAATTCGGCAGCAGCTCAATCAATCTCATCGTGCGTTTCTGGATTCCCTTCATACATCAGACCGATTTCCTGGCGGCCCGGAGCGAGGCTATTGTCCGGATCAAAAAAGTCTACGACGAAAACGGCATCACCATCCCGTTCCCCATCCGGACCCTTGACTTCGGCATCAAGGGGGGAGAGAAGCTCTCCGCCGTGCTGGTTAATGCCGGTAAGGGGCCACAGCAGAAGCAAAAAGCTTCGCAAGGGCCGGGACCGGATCCGAACGGAGGGGTTTCGTAAATAGAAAGGCGCAAAAAAAGGACGGGTGATATAATGGCAAGCTGCTAAATATGGCGCCTTCAAATGAGGATGATCCTTTCCTTGATAGTTGCAGCTATGTCAAACTCCCTTTTTGCCCCGCGCCTCGTTTCGATCTGGATCTTCATCCTTGCCTGCCTTGTTCTGCTGGCAGACTATTACACCGGCCCCGCCCTTCATTTCCCCATTCTCTATCTGATACCGGTGATGCTCGCCGGCTGGTACAGCGGCTTACGCCTGGCAGTGCTCCTGGCAGTGCTCATGCCCCTCAGCCGCATCTATTTTGTGAGCGTGTGGGATAAGCCGTTTCTCGAAACCTACCTGGCGATGAATACCGTCATTCGGATCATCGTCCTAACGCTCATGGCCACCCTCACCGAAAGAGTGGCCCGCCAAATGCGGCAGCTGTCCAGAGAGGTTCAGCAGCTGACCGGCCTGCTGCCGATCTGTGCCTTCTGCAAAAAGATCCGGACGGAGGACAATCGATGGGTGCAGATCGAAAGCTACATCACTGATCATTCCCAGGCGGAGTTCTCCCACGGCTATTGTCCGGAGTGCTCGGAAAAGCACTTCGGGGAATATCTTCGGCAACCGACAAAGACGGCGAGGGAACGAAAATAGCTGTTGATCCGGTGGATGGGGCGCAGCCTTATCACTTACTTTCACTACTGTAAGAATGCTGGTAGTCAATGCGATAGCCCCGCCTCCTGTTTTGGGGCTAGATGACGAATCTCTCAAAGACACTCCAACATATTCGGTGCTGAAGACATCGCTTGCTTCGGCTGGCCACCTCTTTTTTCGTCTCCCGGATTCTCTCCATTCGGTGAAGGGTTTTGTCATTTCATTACCTTTTCACGTCGAGCATAAACCACTTTCCGGCCACAAAGAAAACCGGCGACATGGCTGGGTTTGCCGATTAATGAAAAAGGGAGAGGCGGCCTACCGCGCGGCGCTGGAAGCCAAGCCCCAGGCCAAGGCCGGGCTGCTGCCGGAAATCGGCGCCAGCGCGG
>JARRJE010000424.1:0-3695 GCA_037379765.1 Deltaproteobacteria bacterium | reverse complement strand
TTATGATGATAAACATACTATAGGCACGATGATAGTTGGAAACAACCGCGTCGGCCCGCAATGGAAGCTTTCCTCGGCAGGCGATCGCAGACGCCGTTTGCCAAGTCGACTGACTGCTGGAGAGGTTCCTGCGATCGATTGTCGGACAAGGTCTATAAGGCTCCTTTGCCGGAGTCTTCAGAATTTTGGAGAAGAAGAGAGATGGCTCAATTCGCCCTTACGCGCGGCAGCGGCATTCTCCTGCATCTTACCTCTCTGCCCGGCCCATACGGGATCGGTGATCTCGGCCCGGAGGCCCGCCGGTTCGTCGATTTTCTGGCCGCCGCCGACCAGAGCTATTGGCAGTTTCTGCCGGTGGGGCCAACCAGCATGGCGTTTGACAACTCACCGTATACCAGCCTTTCGGCCATGGCCGGCAACCCGATGCTCATCAGCCCTGACCTGCTCGCCGAGCAAGGGCTGCTCAGTGCCGAGGATTTAGCGGAGAAACCCGGCTTTTCAGAATACTTTGTCGAATTCGAGAAGGTAGTCTCTTATAAGGATCGGCTTCTGAGGCAGGCGTTCCGGCATTTCCAGCAGCAGGGCCCGGTGAACGACTTCGACCGCTTCTGTCGAGAGGAGTTTGCCTGGCTCGATGACTTCGCCCTGGTCATGGCCAATCGCGAGGCCAACGAGCTCAAGGCCTGGTACGAATGGCCCCGGCCCATCGCCGCCCGGGAGCGGGTGGCCCTCAAAGACTGTCGGCAGTGGCTGTTCGACGCCATTGAGTATCACAAATTCCTTCAATATCTCTTTTTCCGACAATGGGGCGAGTTGCGGCGGTATGCGCAGGAGCGGGGGATTACCCTGATCGGCGACATTCCCATCTACGTGGGCATGGATTCGGCCGATGTCTGGGCCAACCAGGAGTGCTTCAAACTGAACAGCAGAACTCTCCGGCCCACCCGGGTGGCCGGGGTTCCGCCCGATTACTTCAGCGAGACCGGCCAGCGCTGGGGCAACCCCATTTATCGATGGAAAAGGGAGAAGGGGAAGGACAACGAGATCTTGTACGAGTGGTGGCGGAAACGGTTTCGGCAGATTTTTCGGACGGTGGACATCGTCCGCATCGATCATTTCCGCGGCATCGAGGCCTATTGGGAGATTCCTGCCAAGGAGGAAACCGCGGTCAACGGCAAATGGACCAAGGGGCCGGGCAAGAAATTCTTCCGGAACAGGGCCGAGGAAATCGGCGATCTGCCGATCATCGCCGAGGACCTCGGCCTGATCACTCCGGAGGTGGAGGCATTGCGCGACGATCTCGGCCTGCCGGGAATGAAAGTGCTGAAAGAACCCCGCACGAGAACAAGCAGTTCGCTCTTCGTTATGCCAATAGCTGCCATCCGGACGACGCCTGTATCCATTGGGACTTCATCCGCATGGCCTTTTCTTCGGTAGCTGCAGTAGCGATCATCCCCATGCAGGATCTTCTGGGCTTCGGCAATGACTGCCGGATGAATACGCCGAGCGTGCAAACGGGCAACTGGCGCTGGCGGCTCGCTCCGCGATTCCTCACCCGCGAAATCGGTTCGAAACTGAAAGATTTTACGCTATTATACGGAAGACAGCCTCGATCGAGGGAAAAGCAGATCAGGAAAGAGGAATAGGTTGTCAGCGATAGCATACGGAGCGCGTTATGACCAAGGTGCTCGCCCTGCGGGGCAGCCCCCGCAAAGGGGGCAATTCCGATACGCTGCTGGAAGCGGTGCTGAAAGGGGTGCGTCGGGCCGGCGGCGAAGTGGAGATTATTCGCCTCTGCAGTCTTCGTTTCCAGGGCTGCATCAACTGCGGCGAGTGTGACGAGACAGGAGTTTGCGTCCTGAAAGACGACATGACCGGTCTCTATCCGAAGATCCTCGCGGCCGAGAAGATAATCATGGCCGCTCCGATCTATTTCTACGGCATTCCAGCTCAGGCCAAAGCCTTCGTCGATCGTGGGCAGGCACTTTGGCACCGCAAGCGGCTGTTGATGGCGCGTGGAGAATATCAACCCAATCCCCTGCGCAAGGGATTCCTGGTTTCGGTGGCGGCCACCAGGGGCGCCCGGGTCTTCGACGGTGCGATCCTTACCATGAGGTATGGTTTCGACGCCATGGATTTCAAGTACGAGGGCGAATTGCTGGTCCGTGAGGTGGATAAGTGCGGCGACATGGCGGCCCGCAGCGATGTCCTTCAGGAGGCCGAAGAGGTGGGGATGAATTTCCTGCTCTGATTCTCCGAATTGATTTTCTTCTTGCGGGAATGGCCGAAAAAGCCGGAAACAAAACCTTGACAAACCCCGCCGCATCTTTTAAAAAAGGCGCTTTCGAGTTCACGGCCCCATCGTCTAGCGGTCTAGGACACCGGCCTCTCACGCCGGTAACACGGGTTCGAGTCCCGTTGGGGTCACCATCCAGGCTTATTCTATAGAGGTTCAACTGCTAGGCGGTTGGGCCTCTTTTTTTATGGTTTTGTTGGAACAGGAAGGAGGGTCAAAGAGACGGTGGGTCAGTGATGCACGAAAAATTCCCGGGCCGAAGACGGCGCTGGCGCTGGGGGCAAAAGTGAATAGCGGACCTCCTGGAAATGGTCCTGGTACCGTTGTTCGGGATTGTATACCTTGTTGAACCTCCACAGCATTCGGATGAAATTGGTCTGACCCTGAAGAAGAAGGCCCCCGGCGATATGGGCGGCGCGTAGCAGGGCTCCGAAGCCCAGGTGCTTCTTGTTGAGCACTGATTGGGTAGCGATCAACTCCCGGTAATACTGGTCCAGGGGCAGGGCGGTGGGGAGCACTGCATGCTGCAAATCGAAAAGGCGGTAGTCGACGGTGGTGAGATTTCGGCCTTCAGTGGGCCAGATCTCGGTGCCCGGGTAGGGAGTTTTGACGCTCAGGTAGACGACTTCCGGGACGCTGGCCGCCCAGGTGCGTACCGCCTCAAACCGCTTTGCGTCCCACTGCGGATCGGCGATCAAATTGAGGGCCACATTGATCCCCAGCTGCCGGGCGAAAGCCAGGGCCTCGAAGTTCTTTTCCAAGCTGGTGCGTTTGCGGAATATTTTGAGGTCCTCCTCGGTTAATGCCTCGAGCCCGAGGAACATGGTCCGCAGTCCCAGTCGGTGCCAGCGGGTAAAAACCTCCCGGTGGCGGAGCAGATTGTCCACCCGGGTTTCCACGTAGTATTTCTTTTTGATTCCCCGTTTTTCGATTTCATCGGCAATGGCCATCCCGTGCGCCGGATCAACGAATGCGATGTCGTCTACCACGAAAACATTGGGCTCGCTGATACGGGAGAGCTTTTCAGCCGCAGCCTCCGGGGAAATCTTGCGATAGCACCGGCTGTAAAAGGTCCAGGCTGAGCAGAAAGCACAGTCGTAAGGGCAGCCTCGCGAAAATTCCACGGCGGCGCAGGGATCGAACTGACCCATGAAATATTTGCGGCGCCGGCCGGTGAGGTCCCGGGCCGGAGATAATCCGTCGAGGTCGGATGCCAGCCGGGGAGGGGGCCCGGCGCCGGCAGCCGTCACCACTCCCGGCACCTTTTCCACCGGGCCGGGAAGGGCAGCGAGAAGCGGGCCGATGGCCGTTTCCCCTTCTCCCCGCACCACGCAGTCAAGGGAGCCTCCTGCATGATGGAGCAGTTCTTCCGGGATAAAGGAGGCGATGTGGCCGCCGA
>JARRJE010000423.1:1036-6159 GCA_037379765.1 Deltaproteobacteria bacterium | reverse complement strand
TGCCAGCTGGCCATCGACAATGAATCCACCCTGGGAAAGATCCTGCCGGACAAACGCCAACCCATCGAATTGAGGGCATTCCTAAAAAACGGCGGTGACGCGCTCACAGAAACCTGGAGCTACGTTTACCAACCCTAAGCGGAAAAAAGAGATGGCCCAGGAATCCTTTCTGAGAAAGTTTGAGCCGGCACCAGCCGCCGGGCCGGAGCCCTCGCCCGAGACCTGCGCCTTTTTCGATGGAGCGGGACGGCGCCTTCTAGCCTATCTGCGGAGAGCTCCCCTTCCCGAAGTAGAACGTCTGGAGACAGCGCTCTTCGTCTTGAAGAGCCTTCCCATCGACGCTGCCGGCGACGGCGGACCCGAGGCCATGAAGCGGCTCCAGAAACAGCTCGACATCCGGCCAGTGAGCGGCGATCTTTTCATGCGCCCGCCCCTCCAGCGCTCCCATATGAGTCCGGAGAATCTTCGCGCCTGGCATTGGCTGAATCCGGTCAAGCGCTTCCTCAATGGGCGGCCGCAAGGATCAGCGCACAAAGGACGGCCCATTGGTGCCAGGGCCGCTCGCAAGCCTCGTCATCAATGGGCCAAGGAGGCGAGGTGGCGGCGGCTCCTGCTGACCGTTCTGATCCCTCTGCCCACCGTCACCGCAGTTACGACCGTGAGCTCGGTCCTGCTGCACCATGGCGCCACCCTCCTGGAACTGATGATCCTGATTGTCTTCTCATGCCTCTTCATCTGGATCTCCGGAGGGTTCTGGACCGCCGCCTTCGGCTTTTTCACCCTTCTTCGCCGAATCGACCGGGTGATGATCACCCATGATCTGAAAAAATGGGCTGCCCGCCCCCGGACCGACGTGCGCACGGCGATCCTTTTTCCGGTTCGAAACGAAGATATGGACCGGGTCATGGCAGGGATCACAGCCACGTATCTCTCCCTGCAGCGCGCAGGACGACTGGAAGGCTTCGATTTTTATATTCTGAGCGACAATCGGGCCCGGGAAGAGCTCGGCGCCCATGGGCGGCTGTTTTATCGGCGTCGGCGGGTCAACCTGAAGCGCAAGAACGGGAATGTGGCCGATTTCTGCCGGCGGTACGGCGCCCGCTACACTTACATGGTGGTGATGGACGCCGATAGTGTAATGACCGGGGTTACCTTGACGCGCCTGGTCTCCACGATGGAGCGCGAACGCCAGGTGGGCATTCTTCAGACGGCGCCGGCGGTGGTAAGACAGCAGACCTATCTGGGCAGGGTCCAACAGTTCGCCAATCGCGTCTACGGCCCGATGTTCGCAGCCGGGCTTCATTTCATGCAGCTTGGCGATGCACAGTTCTGGGGTCACAATGCCATTATTCGGGTTCGCCCGTTCATGAACCACTGCGCTCTTGCCCGGCTTCCCGGACGGCCTCCCCTGGGAGGGAACATCATGAGCCACGATTTTGTGGAGGCCGCCTTGATGCGCCGGGCGGGGTGGGGGGTATGGCTCGCCTTCGACCTGGAGGGCAGCTACGAGGAAAGCCCGCCCACGCTTCTGGCGGAGCTCAAGCGCGACCGCAGGTGGTGTCAGGGCAACCTCCAGCATCTGCGCCTGCTGCTCACCGAGGGGTTTTCCCTGACCCATCGGGTCCTGTTCCTCCATGGCATCATGGCGTACGTGTCGGCCTCCCTGTGGTTCCTGTTCCTGGTGCTCTCCTCGGGAGAGGCGATCTCCCAGGCCTTTGTCAAGCCGGACTATTTCCCATTCGGGAAAAGTCTTTTCCCCACCTGGCCGGTCTGGGGCCAAGGCTGGACCATGAGCCTGCTGGCAACCACGGGCGTGCTGCTCTTTCTGCCGAAGCTCCTGAGCTATCTGCTTATCCTGCTGAAGGGGCGCCGGCGGCTTTTCGGAGGCGCCTTGCGTTTGGCTCTGAGTATTCTGGCCGAGATTCTGACCTCCTTCCTTCTGGCCCCGATCCGAATGCTGTTTCACACTCAATTCGTCTTCTCCACCCTACTCGGCAAGGAAGCGGGCTGGGGGACGCAGAGGCGGAACGAAAACGGGACTCCCTGGTCCGATGCGCTCAGGTTCCACCTCGGCGGCACCGTACTTGCCTTCCTCTGGGGGATGGTTCTGTTCCTTTACAACCGCGCCTTTTTCTGGTGGATGAGCCCGATCCTTTTTCCGCTTCTCCTGGCGATTCCGATCTCAGTCCTGACCAGCCGGTCGAGCCTGGGGCTTCTTGCACGCCGGCTGGGACTGTTCCTCACCCCCGAAGAGGTTGAGCCGTCGGCGGAACTTGCGGAGCTCGAGCTCTCTTACCGGAAAAACGTGTCCGCCTCGTCGGCCGACCGTTCGACCTGGGGACAAGGATTCAAGCGGGTGGCGCTGGACCCGGCGGCCCATCGGCTTCACGTGGCCTTGCTGGGAGGTCATCGCCGGCTTTGCGCCGACATCCTGGTTCGGCGAATTTCTCTGGTGGACAAGGCCGCAACGCAAGGCCCGCAGGCTCTCAGCCGAGCGGAACAGAAAGAGCTTCTCGCCGACCCCAGCCGGCTCACCGATCTGCACCTTCGGTTATGGCGGCTGGGGGAAAACTCTCTCTTAAAATGCTGGGGCTTCCGGCCGGGGTGAGGAGTGAGAAGCGACGAGGGTGAGATGGATTAAAACGGCCCATTTGTCAGCTCCTTTCATGAGAATTCGGTGCATCGGCTTTGCTGTCCTCCGCGACCTCGGTTTCCAGCCGCCGGTAGGAGAGATTGAAGGCGTCTTTGAAGCCGTATCTTCCATAGAGGTTATCACCGAATCGGTCCTTGAAATATTTCAGGGTGGGGATGGTGATCTTCGGTGCAAACGGGATCGATCCGCCCACCGCCGTGGGAGCGATGGTCCCATCGTCGTTCCGGTATCGGGCTCCGGTGCCGCGCGCCCAGTAACGGTAAAATACCCGGGTCTCAGTCCCCTGACCGATGGTGACTTTCTCCGGCCCGTCGCAGGCGGTCAGTCCCCAGATTTTGTTGCCGTATCCCCGCCAACCGTGCGGATTATCGATGCAGTAGGCCCGGCAGGCATAGGTCGCCCGTTTGGAATTGATGAAATAATCGATGCCCTTTGCCCGCATGTAGGCATCCTGGATATTTCGAAAGTCGATCCAGGCCTGCGAGTACTGATAGGCAAACAGCGGCCCGAAATTTACATAAGGATATTGATAAAATGTATCCCAGTTGTAGGAGGCGGTCCATCTTGTCCATGAATCAGGGACAATCGGGTGGGTGGGAGACCCCAGGGCCAGAATGTAAAGGAGCATCCCCTCGTTGTATCCGCTCCAGTATGCGCTTCCGAAACCGTCTTCCGGATTCCAGGCCATGCCGAGCAGGGGTTGATGCTTTCTGGAATAAAACCATGGCCAGTCGATCCGGCGGTAAAGGTCATCGGCCATGCTCCGGATCTGGGTTTCGGTGTCGTTGGCCCCATCGAAATAGGTCTGGGCGGAAAGGATTCCGGCCATCAGCAGGGCCGTGTCGATGGTCGACAATTCCGACCCGTTGGCCCGCAGCCCGGTGTTCATGTCCAGAAAATGGTAATAGAACCCCTTATACCCGTTCGCCTTCCGCGGGTCGGTTCCCTGGGGGCCGTCCTTCAGAAACCGCAGCGTAGTCAATGTCCGTTTCGCCGCCTCGGCCCGGGTAATGTAATGCCTTTCCACACCGACCAAGTTGGAAGTAAGGGAAAAACCGACGGCGGCCACACTCGATGCGCTGTCGCCGGGGAACCGGTCTGGCGTGAGTCCGCTTTTCGGATTGGTTGTATTCCAGAAAAAATCGAAAGTATCCCGTTCCAACTGATTCAGAAATCTCAAATGGTCCGCATCGATTTTCCACTGTGGGGACAGGCTTCTAGTCGATGCTGTTGAAGGACAAGGCGCGAGAAGAACCAGAAAAAGAAGGGATATCAAAAAACCGGATGTCCATTTCATAAACAGAACCTCTCCATTCGGCGCAGTTATTCAGTTCGAAGCGGCAAGGATGGTATTCCTGAACCGTTCAACAGCCCAGATCGTCTGAATCGGAATCGCTGCCTACACTATCGCTGATATCTGTAGCACTTCTGGATAATTACATCCTGAAGATGCAGACAGATGTCAATTCTTTGGTGCACGACTGCAAAGAACCATGGAGCAGATTGAAATATCATCAACTCTGCAGCGGCTGCAAATTGATGATATTCTCAGAAGGAACAATTCGCTGTTGTAGTTAAGGCTTCGCTTTTATATTCTGTTTTTAAACGAAAAATTACAGCATGATTTTGGGCGGGATAAAAAACCATTTGCCAGGTTTTTCTCGGGCGTTTCTATGCCACATTATGGCTGTGGTGTCAAGTGCCGGGAAAAATAAGAGGCGTTTTGTCTAATAGTTTTTGAAAAAACAATTTATTATGAGAATTTAACAGTATATTAGGTGGTTGTGTCGTAGCTTCTGACGTCTGGATCAAACATCTAGATTGTAATTGCAGTAAATATAAACAGTTCGAAATGATCGCCCTGAAGATTCCTAATCCGCTTCCAATTATGGTTAGGGGCCTAAGATGCTATATGTTGGGGAGGAAAGAATTTGGAGGGGAGAAGCAAAGGCTTAAGGGGGATTTCTGAGAACAGGTCACAACCCGGGAGAGAGAGGGTCTGAAAGTTATACCCCCAGTGTGAGGCCGAGTGGGGTGAGGCTCGTGTATGGAATCTATATCGGGGCAATGCCAGTTTACGCTGCTGTGATCCAAAGGGAGACACGTTTCACCAAAGGAAAACTCGTCGGTAACTGATTGTCAGGCGAATAAAGGTGCCGTCTGCGGCAAGGACGGCACGAAACGTAAACAACCACCATACGATCGGTCGTGGGTCGCCATGAAGCAGAACCGACAGTGTCGGCCACTCGGAAAAGGTTGGATCCCTGTTTCAGGAAAAGCGTTGGCCAGATTTCGAACTAGCGGCAAAAACGACTGCTCGTACTTAGCAGTTAACAATTTACCCCTTGTGTTCTGTTCTATCGAAATCACACACTTTTTTCCGTTCATTCAAAAACGAGCCTCAGTTTTTGTAAACAAGGGTTAACAGATGCGTGCTGTCGACTTACCGGGAATTTTCTCGAAGAAGATG
>JARRJE010000423.1:0-993 GCA_037379765.1 Deltaproteobacteria bacterium | reverse complement strand
GTAATTTATCTCCTGCTATTAGGGAGATAGTTATCCTCTCAAATATCAGGCATGGGTCTTGCTAAACCTAACAAGTCAATTGGGTCGCACTGCAGAGACTCTCGATTCTGCAGATGCAAGGGCACTTTTTGGATAAATAAAATGAAAGGAGAAAGGGTTATGAAAAAAAGGATGAGTGTAACACTGCTGGCCGCAACTTTCGCTTTGGGTATGATGGCCTTCCAGGCGACGCCTGCCGCGGCGGATGATGTGGAAGTGAGTGACATCCCCGTCGCAGTCGGGGTTGATGATTCCGCTGCCGCTGCCGCAAATGATAAGAGTACCGCCCTCAGTGATACCGAAGCCGAGGAAGGCAGCCAGGTCGCTGGCGATGACGCCACTAAGATCGAGAACGAAGCCGAGGAAGGCAGCCAGGTCGCTGGCGATGACGCCACCAAGAACGAGGCCGAGAATGGCAGCCAGATCGCTGGCAAAGATGCCACGAGTATTGAGCTCGAGAAAGAAGACAACAGCCTCAATATCGGCAACGTGGCCGTGAACGCCAGCTTGCTGGGGGCCGAGGTGAGCAACAACACAGTCGACACGGGCGGAGACGGCGGTGCCGTTACCACCGGCAATAACCGGATCGATAATTCCCTTGGGGGGGCTACCGGAATCACCCAGGTGGGTCAGCAAAGTGGCATCAACAGTCTTCAGCAGCAGAGCGTCAACGTTCAGGCGAATATGAGCTTCGGCGGAGACAACTAGTCCTTGGGGGGGCTTGATGGCGGGCCGGTGGATTGTGCTCCACCGGCTCGCTGATCGACCATCGATGCCTCCCGTATTTTTTTGGAGCCCGAGAAGCGAAAGGGAAGGAGATTCTTATGAAACGCCCACTCTGCGGTATTTTCTCAGGAGAGTTTCTGTTGGTTCTCGCCCGCTCCGGCTCGAATGTTTTTGCTGGTGAAGCGAGCCACTCCCTTCTTGCAGATGCAAGGGCATTTTTTGAATAAA
>JARRJE010000422.1:0-2417 GCA_037379765.1 Deltaproteobacteria bacterium | reverse complement strand
CAGCAGAACGCCAGCCCGCCCATGCCGATATCAAGAACTTGCCCTGTCTGGGACTTGTAAGAAGCAAATACGCCTTCCTGGGCATGGAACCTGCTGAATTTCCTCCTTTCCCCCTCGATTTTCCTGGTCATGGCATCCCCCTGCCCTGAAAGACCATTTGCATGCAAAAACAAGCTATTAATTCAAATGTTGAACAAAATTTTTTCAAAAATGCAAGGATAAAAATTCGGAATAATGTCGGGAAATGTCAGAATGATCGGCTACGGCCAGGATTCGATGAGGTCTGGCAATTTTTTATCCTTGACCAGCTTTAAAAAATGGTTGAGCCTTTTTGGGAGCTCTAATTAAATTTTTCTGAAATTCTTCTTGGGGATTAATTAAAGGAGCCGGATGAACAAGCCTTTGCCAATAGACCATTCCTCACCGCCGTCAACCGATCTTTTCCATCCCCGCTTTAAGGACCTCTCGAGTCACCGGGCGGTTGAGATTACTCCGGGCGATCCCGCTCGTTACTCTTACCAGGAGAGGTCTTTCACTTTCATCCATCTCTCGGTCACCGGCCGCTGCCACGCACGCTGCAAAGGCTGCGTGAATGCGGCCATCACCTCGTCCTACCTGGGCGCCCGCAGCGACATCGTGCCCATTGCCGACACCGATCCGGACCGGGACGCCGCCTGCATCGTCCATCTGCTCAAGGATTCGGAAAAGGAAGAGACCGTGGTCTGCCTGTATGGGGGGGAGCCGCTCCTGGTACCGGAGAAGATCGCCGCCGTGATGGGCCGCCTCCGAGAAGCGAACCTGCCGCAGAAGGTGCGCTTTATGCTTTACACCAACGGCGACTTGCTGGAGAAAAGCGTCGGCCGGTTTCCCGAGATGATGAGCGGTCTGTGGCTGGTTTCGGTTTCCATCGACGGCCGCAAAAGCCAGCACGAAGCGGTGCGGCCCGGCACCAGTCTGGACAGGATCCATGCCGGGCTCAAGGCGCTGGCCAGGGTCAGAACCGGCACCATCCTGATGTGGTCAACCCTGCGCGAGGGCCAGAGCCTGGCCGACTGCTACGCCGAGTTCCGGGAGTTGCACGCCGACGGCCTGGCCGACCAGTTTTTCTGGCATTGGCTGGAAGCGGCCGAGCCCTTTGCTGACCTGCCCGTCTACCTGGGCGAATACGAGCAGAACCTTCAGGCGATCATGGACGACTACGTCGCCATGATTCATGAAGGCGGGGTGCCGCCCATGCCGCACCTGAACGAGCTCGTTCTCTATGCCCTGGCTGACCGCCAGCGTAATTCATCGGCCTGCGGAGTGGAACTTCCCGGCAACTACGACCTGGCGGACGGCAAGGTTCACGCCTGCGCCGACCTGCCGCCCGAACTGGCCATCGGCACCATCGATCCGGACGGCACCCCAAGGCTTTCCTGCCGGGACCTGTCGGCACTGGTTCGTTACAAAGAGGATCTCGGCTGCTCACGCTGCGGGGTGCACAGTTATTGCGGCGGCCGCTGCCCGGTGCAGGCCCAGGCCGGCGGCAAGAGGCTCCTTCAATACTGCCAGCTCATGCTGCACGTCGGGGTGGTGCTCATCCATCTGGACCGCATTCGGGAAGGTCTGGAAAATTCCGGGATGAGCTGCCAGCAACTCTACGACCGCTCCGCCTTTCTCACCCCGTTCACCGACGTCACGCCCTGATCTCCAATTCTTCTGGTTACTCGGCGTGGGGATGCCACCGCACCCCAATCTTCGAGTTCGGCGCCGAAGCAATCAATGAGGCTGTCTGACCGAAATTATAAGCAGAAATATGGAAAGTGGTCACAGGTGCCGCAGATTTGGGCAAGCGCGACCGCCCGCTATAGCCCGCTATGCGGGCGGGAGCGATCGCATCGCACAAAGATGCGGTGCATGTGGCCACTTTTAGACGCCGGCCATCATCGATTGGCTGATATGTGTTGCAACTCTTTCCAACTCGTCCTGGAATTTCTCGGGGGAATAACTGACCCCATAGAAATAGGCGCTGGTGCCGGTGACACTCTGGACCACCCAACTCGCTTCCTTGACCTGCTCGTCGCTCATCCCGTTCAGCTCCAACTGAGCTGTGTGAAAGGGGACTCAATACGCGCAGTGAATAGCAGCGGCCGCTCCGAAAGCGACAAGCGCCTTTTCGCGTGCCGAAAGTTCTGAATCACTCAAGACCCATCTCAGGGTGGCCCAGTGTTGCTCAAGGGCGGCCTCGGGCATCTCCTTGAACCAATCGGGCACTAAGCCGAATTCCTGCTTGACCTGATCGAGAGTTTCCTGCCTGCTCATGGGACCCTCCTTATCGATTTTCCAAGGGATGTTGGATCCGCTCTTGCTGGAGGCAGATCCGGGCTTCTCCCTCAATCGTAGCATGCCCGCAGGGAAATCAACACCTCGGCTTCGGA
>JARRJE010000421.1:0-2419 GCA_037379765.1 Deltaproteobacteria bacterium | reverse complement strand
GAAGAGGAAAGAAAATGCCCTGTATACTGGCCCTAGGGGAAAAAGAACCACTCCCAATCAATCTGTCATTTTTCGGTTCCACATTCCAACACCCGCCCTAGTGTCCCGTTTGGTAAATCCCTTCTAGTAATTGCTGGTCCACGCGGCCCCTCACCGCGTTGCCCAAAATACACATAGCGCTGCTATGCTTCATCTTTGTGCGCCTTGCGAGGAACCACGATGCCTCAGCAATTGACCGAAATAATTTACCGCACGGGACACTAGCTGATCCGTGCCGCTGTTGCCACCATTGCCTATACCTTCCTCATTGAAACCCGTTTAGTGCAAATTTGCGGACGGCAATGTCAGTAGGAACGTCTCGAAGCTACTGCGATGTCCTAAGGAGATAGGGAATGCCAGAGATGCTTATCAACCGTTCCTGGAAAAGGCATCACTAATGAGAGGGTAACCTGCTTATATAATTTGACAGAATAGGCACTTGGCCTGATATGTCCCAAAAATTTCCTCTTATTAAGATGGAAAGGAAACCAGATTTCGGCTGCTTTTTGTTAAGATGTAAGACTATGAAGACTATATCCAAGGCTATTCCTTTGAATGTTGCGGCTGCCGTCTTACTCTTGGTTCTTACGCCAATTGCCTTATTCGTGTTTTGTGCCGATTGGCGTTGGGCAAACGAACCGGTGCACTCGGCCGCTGAGGCTGCAGGGGCGGTGATCGCATTATCCATGGCCTACCTCCTTCTTTACCATTCCGACGGGACTGAATGGAGCAGAAACGGCATTATGCTCGGCTTCATTTGTCTCGGTGTTGCCGACGCGCTTCACGCGACCACTCGCCCAGGTCAAGAGTTCGTTTTTTTGCACAACATTGCTGTTCTTACAGGCGGGATCGGCTTCGCCCTGTCATGGAGCAGTCCGTGCGACAAGTCCTTCAGATGCAAGCGTCGAGCGGCAATCGCCACTCTAATTTTTGTAGCCGCTCTCGGTCTATTCGTGCTCCTTTTTGGGGCGATGCTGCCACGCATGGTCGAGAACGGATCGTTCACCCTCTTGGCGTCCGCAATGAATATCGTTGGCGGTCTTCTCTTTCTGGCTGCGGCTTGGCGCTTCGTTATGCTCTATCACCGGCTCGGCAGCCAGGAACTACTGGGATTTGCGTTCGTGGCCGTCCTCCTCGGCCTTGGCGGGCTCACCTTCAGCTTTTCTGAGATCTGGTCTGCAACTTGGTGGTTTTGGCACCTCTTGCGGCTCTCCGCATATATCATTGTTCTCTGGCTCCTGATCCAAGCGTATCGCCAGGCAGAAATGCAGAAAGACAGGCAACGCGAGGCACTGAAAGTGGCCAACGCGGAGTTGATCGCAAACCGTGAAGAACTCCGCCGTATCGCATCGGAATTGGAGCGATCAAACACTGAGCTGGAGCAGTTCGCCTATATCGCCTCCCATGACCTGCAGGCGCCGCTGCGTTCGGTCACCGGCTTTCTCGACCTGCTATCCCGCCGCTATAAAGGCCAGCTTGGGGCTGAAGCAGACGAGTTCATTTCCTTCGCGGTAAAAGGCGCCGAAAGGATGCACCAGCTTATAAACGAAATACTTGCCTTCTCTAGAGTTGGTACCCGTGGGGGACCTTTGGAACTTGTGAACAGCCGGGAGTCACTGGACGAGGCACTTGGCAATTTGAAAGTCGAGATCGAGGAGAGCGGGGCCCAAATAACTGTAAACGAATTACCGATTGTGACCGCCGACCGCCACCAGCTTGTGCTGCTCTTTCAGAATTTGGTGGGCAACGCTGTCAAATACCACAAGCAGGATCAGTCGCCGTGCATCCATGTCGATGCCGAAGAGAAGGAAGATGAATGGGAGTTCCTGGTGCGCGATAAAGGGATAGGCATCGACCGCCGTTATGCTAAACGGATCTTCGAGATTTTCCAGCGGCTGCATACAATAAAAGAATACCCCGGCACCGGCATCGGTCTGGCCATTTGCAAGAAGATCGTAGAGCGCCACGGCGGGCGGATTTGGGTGGAGTCAGAACCTGGGGAAGGCTCTACTTTCTTTTTTACCTTGCCGAAATCATAGTCTCTTAGAAGTAAAGACTGCATACACCAGGGATAAGCCCCGATCCGGCCAGGCAATGCGATTGAGGCCTGCGGTATACCGCCGCGAGTTAGCTGCTCATGAACAAGGTGGACCTCCGGACCATCGCAGCGATCTTTGGTCACCGGACCGTTCAGATGGTGCTCCGCTATACGCACCTGCTCGATGAGCACACCCGGGCCGCCGTTGCTACCCTGGACGATCTCCCATCATAAAAAAAGCCCGCCGGCGAGGGCCTGCTTTTGGTTCGTCACGCGAATGTGTGCACGGTTTCCGGTAAAGGCAGATCTGCCATGCTGTGATAGAGATTCCGGATATAGTTC
>JARRJE010000420.1:0-2420 GCA_037379765.1 Deltaproteobacteria bacterium | reverse complement strand
CAAGAAGCTGATGCACGTCTCCAACCTTTACTACACAGTGCCCCAGACCGAGCTGGCCGAGCTGCTGGTAACCCATTCTTTTGCCGAGCGGGTATTCCTGGCCAACAGCGGTGCCGAGGCCAACGAAGCCGCCATCAAGCTGGCTCGAAAATATGGCGGCGAAGGGCGTTACGAAGTGATCTCCCTCGAGGGATCATTCCACGGCCGTACCCTGGCTACTGTCGCCGCCACCGGCCAGCCCCGCTTCCACCGAGGTTTCGAGCCCCTGCCCGCGGGCTTCCGCGCCGCGCCATTCGGCGACCTCGATGCCCTGGCTGCAATGATCGAACCCCAGACCTGTGCCATCCTCGTCGAGCCGCTGCAGGGTGAGGGGGGAGTCCGACCCCTATCCAAGGGTTACCTCCAGGGCATCCGCCGGTTGTGTGACGAGCACGGTTTGCTGCTCATCTTCGATGAAATCCAGGTAGGCATGGGTCGTACCGGCACGCTGTTCGCCTATGAGCAGCTGGAGGTTATCCCTGATGTCATCACCTTGGCCAAGGCCCTCGGAAACGGGCTGCCTCTCGGCGCCATGATGACCACGGACCAGATAGGAGCGGCCTTCTCCCCAGGCGACCACGCTTCTACCTTTGGAGGCAATCCGGTGGCTTGCGCCGCAGCGGTGGTGACGGTGAAAACGATGCTCGCCGACGATTTTTTGGCCGAAGTGCGGGAGAAGGGAAAATATCTGGCAACTCACCTGGCCAGGTTGGCCGAGCACCATTCGCTGCTGATCGAAGGCGTCCGCGGCCTTGGTCTCATCCAAGGGCTGGTTCTCCGGCCGGAGGCAGCCGGCCATGGGCCAGACATCGTCAATCATCTCTTCGATCAAGGAGTGCTTCTCAACTTCGCCGCCGGCACCACTCTTCGGTGTCTGCCGCCGCTGGTCGTCAGTCGGGCCGAGATCGACACCCTTATCAACGTCTTGGACCTGGTGTTGGCGGCAACCTCCTGACCAAAGGCTTACCGACATTGATGGCGGCAAAGCAGTAATCGGCATTCTCTGCCGGTAGCGGTTAACGATGACAGTAACGGCATCGAAATCAGAGGAAGCTTTGCCAAAATAATCTTGCAAAATTGCCATTTTTTTGTATTGATTGAAATTTGAGGCTCAATCATGCTGAAGGCTCGGCAGCCGCGGCCATGATTGGGCCGCCATTTTTTTGAGAGAGTCCTTTTCGTATGCAACCACGACACCTGCTCAGCCTCTGGGATTTCGACAAGACGCAGCTGACCGCCTATCTCGACTTGGCCGCCCGGTTAAAAACCGAGGCCAAGGCCGGTCAACGTCATCACGAGCTCGCGGGAAAAATCGTCGGCCTGATCTTCGAGAAGCCCTCCACCCGAACCCGAGTCTCCTTCGAGGCGGCCATGTATGGTTTGGGCGGACAGGTGATCTACCTCTCCGGCCGGGATACTCAACTCGCCCGCAATGAACCTTTGAAGGACATGGCCCGAGTGATGGCTCGTTACGTCGATGGTATAGTAGTCCGCACCTTCGGTCAGGAAATCGCCGATGAACTGGCCCGTTATTCGTCGGTGCCAGTGATCAACGCCCTCACCGACCTCCACCACCCCTGTCAGATCCTGAGCGACATCCTCACCGTGATCGAGAAAAAGGGCCCCCTCGAAGATTTGCATGTCGCGTGGGTGGGGGACGGCAACAACATGGCCAATTCCTGGATCCAGGCAGCCGGCCGCCTGGGCTTCGCCCTCACTCTGGCCTGCCCGGAGGGATACGATCCCGACCCGGCCATCCTGGAGACGGCACTGAAGTCCGCTGGCCGGCCGATTACCCTTATTCGAGATCCGGCCGCCGCAGTCAGGGATGCCGATGTCATCAATACCGACGTTTGGGCCAGCATGGGTCAGGAGGGCGAAACAGAGGCCCGCAAGGAGGTGTTCGCGCCCTACCAGGTGAACATGGACCTCCTTGGTCAAACCCGGCCGGGGGCGATCGTTCTGCATTGCCTGCCGGCCCACCGCGGCGAGGAAATCACCGAGGAGGTACTCGAGCATCCACGGTGTGTGGCCTTTGATCAGGCGGAAAACAAACTGCACATCCACAAGGCCATTCTGCTGAGCCACCTTCAGGAGCACTGACCCTATCACCTCACGTTAGACCGGAGCGCACCATGGCCGCCGTATCCAAGATCGTACTCGCATACTCCGGAGGGCTCGACACCTCCGTCATCCTCAAGTGGCTCAAAGAAACCTACCAGTGTCCGGTGGTGGCCTTTGCCGCCGACGTGGGCCAGGAGGAAGATTGGGACAAAGTCCGGGCCAAAGGGTTGGCCACCGGCGCCGAAAAGGTGGTGATTTCTGATCTCAGGGAGGCCTTTGTCCGCGATTACGTCTTTCCCGCCTTCCGGGCCAACGCT
>JARRJE010000419.1:0-2427 GCA_037379765.1 Deltaproteobacteria bacterium | reverse complement strand
GGTAATGATAAAAGAGAGGAGAATTCCCAGTAGCAGGGCTGCTGTGGAAATCGCCACAGCCACCGTATGCGCCTCGACCCCAGCCTCGTCCAGGCTCTTGATCTTCTGAAAAAGGCTCTGCTGGCTCAAGGTCCTCAATTGTGCCAGCTCAGCCAGCGTCTGGTTCATCACCTGCTCCTTTTCCGGGCCGTAGCGTGCTTCGGGATCCGGGCTGCCAGCCTTCAGGAACGCTACCTCCTTGGCGATGAGCGCCTGATAGGCTTGATGCCGTGCCTTCAGCCTGGCCAACAGATCCTTCAATGCCGTGAAATTGGCAAGGGCCGTCGCCTCATCCAGATATCTCTCAAAGTCCTTGCGGGAGGCCAGAAAATTCCGGTAGAGGGCCGGATCCTGCATGATTATGAACTTTTTTTCATACCGAGATTCCGAGAGAAGGGCATCGGCCATGTTCTTATGGAGGTCAAGAAGACCATTGTCGAGCAGAATGATAGAGTGAGTGATCTCCTTCACATGGCCGAGTTGAATGATGGAGTACAGACTCACCCCCGTGGCCATGGCTAGGAGGGCGAGATAACTGAGCATCAATCGAGAAAAAATTGTCAACCTTTCACCTCGGGCTCGGAATCCGCGAAGCGGTTGCACCACCCATATGCTCATCCCCGGAGAAGACGGGCTTCGCACGAGGGGAATGCCGGAAGGGAAAACCAAAAGCGTGCGGCGGGGGTGCGCTGGGGACGCATCTTACAACAATTTCATCCTTTTGACCTCCTCAGATTTTTCTCTGAGCTCGCCCCCAGACCCAAGGGATTTGCTAGGTCAGCAGGATTCTTGAATAATTTTTTCAAATTCGGGATATAAACGAAAGCGGCTGGCAAATCGCCCGGTACGATTGCGGGCCGGATTTCCAAAATGGGGAATCAAGCCCGGACGAGTCGAATGTGGGATGAACAGTAGCAAAGAGGATGAAGAACTCAAAAAAGTTGGGAATGGCGGACAGGAGCTGCCTGCTCAAGGGCGACAATCTGGGCAAGAGCGTCCGGTGCCTTGTTCGCAGCACCGGACGCAGTCAAGGTGGATGCTTTCTATTGCCAGGACAGCCGCCCCCTCGATCTGGCCGGACCGCAGCCGAGAGAGGGCCTCGTTCGCATCCTGCAGGGGAATGACCTGGACCGTAGTCTTGACAGGAACCTTGGGGGCGATGGCCAGCAACTCCCCGCCATCCCGGCGGGTGAGGTTGGCCACCGAGCGGAGCACCCGCTCCTCCCACAGCAGGCGATAAGGAAAAGACGGAATATCGCTCATGTGGATACCGCCGCTGACGATGGTAGCACCCTTGGCCGAGGCGCTGAGCGCCGCCGGGATCAAGGAGCCGACCGGTGCGAAAATCATCGCCGCATCAAGCTCTTGCGGGGGCCGGGAGGTGGAATCGCCCGCCCAGACCGCACCGAGCCGGCGGGCAAAATCCTGGGCTGCGGTGTCCCCGGCCCGGGTGAAGGCATAGATCTTCTTCCCCTCGTAGACGGCGATCTGGGCGATGATGTGAGCGGCGGCACCGAAGCCGTAAATGCCGAGGTGCTCCACGTTCTCTCCGGTCATCCGGTAGGTCCGGTAGCCGATCAGCCCGGCGCAGAGAAGCGGTGCGGCCTCCGGTGCCTTGTATTGCTCCGGCAGGTGGAAGGAGTAGCGGCGGTCGGCAATCGCGTATTCCGCGTATCCCCCGTCGCGGGTGTACCCGGTGAACAGAGGATCATCGCAAAGATTTTCCCGTCCCATCCGGCAATATCGGCATTTCCCGCAGGTTCGCCCCAGCCAGGGCACTCCCACCCGGTCACCGACCCGGAACTCCTCGACGCGGTCGCCGATCCGAACTACCGTGCCGACGATTTCATGGCCGAGGATCAGCGGCAGCTTCGGGTGTTGAAGCTCGCCGTCCACGATGTGGAGGTCGGTCCGGCAGACCCCGCAGTAATGCACCTTGAGCAGCAACTCCTCCGCTGAAACCGCGGGGATTGGAACCTCTTTGAGCACCAACGGCTGGCCGGATTCTTCCAGCACCATGGCTCGCATTTTTTCAGGTACGGTCATGGGCCCTCCTTTTTGATCCGTGTGCATCCGAGACGTTCCTTCAACATGATGGCAAGAATGAAATTGACGGAGATACGACCATTGTACGCTATTCGGGACATGAAGCCCACTCCCTGCCAAAATGGCAAAACACCGCGCCATGATGACACGCTGTGGTATCTGTTATTTTTATAATTTATTGTTTTTAAATCATCTTTTTTCTTGGCACGAATTGAGCATATGTAAGAAGGCAAAGGCAACAGGCACGAACAAGTCACCAGGAGGACGCCATGAAATCGACATTGCACACCGGGTCCATCGCCAAGGCCAAAACCCGCACCAGGGCCTTTGCTCCGGTTGATG
>JARRJE010000418.1:0-5880 GCA_037379765.1 Deltaproteobacteria bacterium | reverse complement strand
CTGCACGATCGGGCTGCCGCACTTGTCGCAGATCCCCTCCTTTTTGGGGGGCATGCTTTTGACGTTGTAAATCGCCTGGCAGGCCGAGTTGGAGCAGGTCCGACGGGTGGTGAGCCGATCGAGAATCACCTGCCGGGGGACCTCGATGTCGACGACCATGTCGAGCCGGATGGAGAGCTTGGCCAACAGCTTGTCCAGGGCCTCCGCCTGCGGAATGGTTCGGGGAAACCCGTCCAGCAGAAAGCCCTTTTTCGTGTCCGGCTGCTGCAGCCGCTTCTCCATCATATCCATGATCAGGGAATCGGGAACCAGATCGCCCCGGTTCATGTACCCTTCCGCCTGCCGGCCGAGCTCCGAGCCGGCCTGAACCTCGCCGCGCAGGATGTCGCCGGTGGAAATCTGAACCGAGCCGTCGACTTTGGTGAGCATCTTGGCCACCGTTCCTTTCCCGGCACCGGGGGCGCCTAACAGGATCAATTTCATCTTCTTACCTCCCAGGAAGTGATTTTATTTATTTGAATATGATAGCGTATCAGGCCGCAAATATACACGATTTTCGTTGAGGAGCCCAGGCCAAAAGGGGGCCGGTTTTCTGCCGGGCGGCAGAAGGGCATGGCCCGAGGTCTGGACATGTTGCTTTGAGTCCGGCATCATTTATTCAAGGGGCGCCTTGACTTCGAAAAAATAATAATTATATAATTTGTTATGTGATAATGGACAGTTATTTCGACATGTTATCATGTCATCAATTAATATGCGAGGAGGTCATTTATGCCTAGATTCGAGCTTATGCCCTTCAAAAAGCGTCAGATAGGTGCCGGGCTGCCTGATTTGTTTCGGGAAATGGAAGAAAGGATGAGGCGCCTTTGGCAAGAACTTCCGCTGACCGCAGGTCCGGAGGCCGGCGAGTGGGCACCAAGAGTGGATGTGAGCGAGACCGATAACGAAGTGCGGGTGCGGGCGGAGCTTCCTGGTCTGGAGCCCGAAGATCTCGACATATCCCTCGATGAAGACCGGCTCATCCTCAAGGGCGAGAAGAAGGATGAGAGGGAGAAGAATGAGAAGGGGTATCACTTGGTGGAGCGCTCCTTCGGTTCCTTCTACCGGGCTATCCAATTGCCGACAGAGGTCGATCCCCGGGAGGTAGAAGCCACCTTCAAGAACGGCGTGCTCAAGATCAATCTCGCCAAACGGGAAGAGGCCAAGAGGCGGGTTACCCATATCGAGATCAGTTAACCTATTAAGGTCATTCAACTCAACCAACTTCCGGTCGGTGCCGCTGCTCAAAAAGCGGCCGCCAGAAGAAAAAAGGAGGGATCATTCATGGCACTGATCAGATTCGAAGAACGTCCCTTTTTTCGCAATCCTTGGCTTGAATTCGAAAGAATGCGCCGGGATATCGAATCCTTGATGCGGGGATTCGAATACGGCACGGCCGGTGCGCCGGCAGCGGCGGTCTTTCCCGCCATGAACTTGACCGAGGATAACGATTACGTTTACGTCAATGCCGAAGTCCCGGGGATCGCCGCCTCCGATCTCGACATCTCGGTCGAGGGGGACACCTTGATCATCAAGGGCGAGCGCAAGGCCGAAGCCACCGGAGAAAAGGTCTCCTATCATCGCCGCGAGATCGAGAGAGGCAGGTTCAGCCGTGCCATCACCTTGCCTACCAAAGTGGACACCACAAAGGTGGAGGCAAAAACGGTCGACGGGGTCCTTTATGTCACCCTTCCCAAGGCTGAGGAAGTCAAGCCCAAACAAATCAAGGTGGACGTCGAATAAGTGAAGGTATTCAGCAGTTCAGCGCGCGGCATTCGGCAACGGCGATAAAATCAGAGGCCCTGTCACGGGCCAGTATGGGAGGTGAGCCGATTTTTCATCCGTCCGCCGTTTTTGCTGAGCCCTGAACGCTGAAGGCTGGGCACGAATAATCAGACGGGCGGTCGGCCGCCCGGCGCAAGGAGGCTGCAATGGCTGAAGAAAAGGAAATCCAGGTCAAACAGAAGCAGGAATTGCAGGAAACCGGCGAGCCCACTAAACCAGGGCGGCAGTTCGTGCCCCCGGTGGATATCTACGAAACCGATGAAGCGGTGACCGTGCTGGCGGAAATGCCGGGGGTGAGCAAGAGCACGGTAAGCGTCAACCTGGACAACGGCGTGCTCACCATTCGCGGCTGCCGCAAGGACGAGGACGTCAAAAAGGGAACTTCCATCAGGTTGCAAGAGTATGAGAACGGCCACTATCTACGGCGGTTCACCATCGCCGAGACCATCGATCAGGAGAAGATCGAGGCCAAGATGAAAGACGGCATGCTGCGCCTGACTCTGCCTAAGATCGAGCCGGCCAAACTTTTCAGGAAGGAGAAAAAGGAGGAAGAGAAATGAACAAAGAATTCAGGGGAGGATTTGTTCACGCCTCTAGTTAAAAAGACAAGCTTGTCGAGAAAAAGTTCCCGCTTTTTCTGCCTCCCCGGAATCCTCACCGGACAAGCGCCAGCAGCAGGTTGAGGCTTCCGATCAAAAAACCCAGCAGGCCCCCGAAGATATTGATGTATTTGAACTGCTCCTGCATAATGCCCAGGATCAGCCCTTCCAACCGCAGCAAGTCAAGGGAATCCACCTTCTTGGCCACCACCTGCTGGATGTTCAGGGAATCGACCAGGCCCGGAACTTCCCGGATGAGCAAATTGCTGATCTGTTCGAGCAGGTAGGCGCCCACCGCTTTCTGCACTTCCTTGGGCAGGAAGGCGGCGAGCGAGCCGAGCGGCTGCGTAAGGATTTTTTTCTCCATGACCTCCGCGATCATTTCGTCAAGGAGCCTTCTGGTCCGGGCCGAGCGCAGGAGGGCAACGATTTCCCGAGTGGTCCAATCCCGGGCTCCGGTCGAGCCTTCTTCGCCCACCAGCTCGGCAAGAATTTCTCTGAGCGGCCAGCCGGCGTGATCAGCAAGCACCTTCCGCAGGAGATCGCCGCCCAGGCCGGCGATCTCCGGTCGGCGGAGGGCCGCAACTGCCTGTTGGCCGATCCCCTCTCTCACGGACTTTATTTTCCCGGAATCAACATCCTTGAGGAGATCGGCCACCGGAGTGGCGAGGAGCCGCCCGATTCTCTCACGAAGCAACTCGGCCGTTTTGTGCTGCACCGTCTCATCAAAAAGGAAGCCGGTCAACTGGTCGTTTTTTTCGTCGAAGTAGTCCCTGATCTTCCGATCAACCACCTCCGGATTGACAAAGCTGCCCAGCATGGCGGCGACAGGGCCGAGGGAGTCGATGAAGCCGCGAAGGGCCGAGCCGACGGCGGCGGCAATGCGGTCCTGCACCTCCCGCTCTTCCAGGCGGGCGGCAATTTTACCGAGGAGCTTCGGGGTTTCCCTCTCCACGCGGTCGAGGATGAGATGAAGGAAGTCCTCCGGCAGGAGGTCCGCCGGCGACCTTTTTTCCCTGAGGACCCTTTCAAACCAGCGATCGATGCTTTCTTCCACCCACTCCCCGAACCAGGGACTGACAAACAACCGGCCCACCGCCTTTTCCATAACGTCGCCCAGCCGGTCGCGTTCCTTTGCGGGGAGATACGCATCCAAGTCGGCGGCTAGAAACTCCTCCAGCCGGCCGTGCACGACCTCAGCCACTTTTTCGGCAAAGGCGTCGCTGGCAAGGTGGTTGTGCAGGTGCTTGGAAGTCCTGACCCCGGTTTGGAAATAGCCGCTGAAACGCTCCGGTACGAGAGTGGATACCGGACCCAGCTCCCGGTGCATGAGGTCGGCGAGCCGCCCCTCGATAATCCCCTGCAGCTCCTGCTGGAAACCCTCTTCCGTCAAGGCTTTGCGCACGTCCTCGCTGGTGAGCAGGTGCTCACCCACCATTTTGCCGATGTTTTGGGCGAGCTGCTGCCGTTTCTTGGGAATGACTCCAGGGGTCATCGGCAGCCTGAATCCCAGAAGGCGCCACGGTTTGAGGGGCCGGAACAGCATGCGGATGGCCACGTAATTGGTCACGTAGCCGATAAAGGCTCCGAGCAGGGGAGGTGCGAGGAAGAAAAGAAGGGTGTTCATTGTGATTTCCAACGGCTAAAGCCTTTTCGGGCAGGAAGACGCATTGACACTTGAGGAAGGAAGATCGGCTCGATTAATCTCCGTGCCTTTGCTCCTCTTGGCATCCGGTTTATGACCGAACGACTTTTCCCAGCACTTCGTCCACTGCCAGCGACTGGCGCAAGGTGGCCTGGAGGAATTCCTCGGTGAGGTATTCCCGACTTTCGGCGATGACGGTGCTAAGCTCCTCGATCTGGCCTGCCTCGGCCATGTCGAGAATGGTGAGCAGGTTTTGAGCGAAGGAGCGGACGATCTTGCGGCCGTCGCCGCTGGTGGCCAAGATTTCCGCATAGGTGCGCGGATTCTGAGCATGCATCCGGGCCATGGCCAGGATGCTGTACAGGGAGGTCAGGGTGGAATGGCTCCCGATCTCCTGGGGCTTCACGGAATTGTGCTTGAGGGTGAGGGCCAGGGCCATGGAGATGGCCGTGGGCAGCTTCTGCCCGACGCCCATGAGCAGATCGTGCTGCTGGGGAGTGTCGTAGCAGATGTTGGCCCCGTGCTTGTAGAGAAAGGCCTCGAATTCGTTGCACAGGGCGCCGCTGCGCGGAGTGCGCACCACCGCCACATTCTTGTCTTTCATGGTGGCCGCCTGGGGTCCCCACAAATTGTGGACCAACATCACCTCGACCCCCGGATCGGTATGGGACAGGGCGGTGTCGAGGATGTTTTCGGCCTCGCCGGCGAGCAGCAGCAGGGCTTGGCCTTCCCGCAACAGCGGTCCGTACCTCTCCACAATGGTCGGGGTGCTGCTGATGGGCACGCAGACGGCGACCGCGTCTACTTTGGGAATCATTTGCTCGGGCCGCAGCTCGGTGGTGCGGCCGGTGAGCAGGGTCTGGTAGCCTTCATTCCGGAGCTTGCGGGCGAACCATTCGCTCATGGCGCCAGTGCCGATGAAGCCGAAGCTTTTGATGAGCTTGGCACGCATGTCCACCCGCGGGAAGCTGCCCAGCACCCGAATGGTGCCCGCCTCCTGGATGATCTCCTTTTCCAGCCGTTCGAGCACTGCCTCCAGAGCCCCTTCCTGCAGGTGGCCTTCGACCTCGAGATAGATTCGAAGCTTCTGGGTCTTGAGGTCGCTTTCCGAGCGCAGGTCGAGAAGGTTGATGCCACGGCGGCTGAATTCCCCCAGGATGTCGTACAGTAGGCCTACCCGGTCCTTGAGGGGGGTGGAGATGAGGGCGGTGGCGTCGTAACCGGTGGGAGCGGCCATCGCCGGGCCTAGCACGGCAAACCGGGTTCGGTTGTGGGGAGCCACTTCCCGCTCCCTGATAATGAAACCTAGGGTTTTGAGCACTTCCTCGGAGGCAATGATTCCTCGGTCGCGAAGCTCGTCGGCCCGGATTTCGGCCAGGGCGGCCCCCAGGTCCTGTACTGCCAGGAGCGGCACATTGGGAAAGCGGTCGGCAATGTAATCCTCACATTGGCGCAGAATCTGGCCGGTGCCCACCAGGAAGCGAAGCTCGCTGTCTCCGTCCAGAACGCCTAAGGAAAGGTGCACGGGCAGGATCACGTTGTCGACCCAGTATCCCTTGGGCACCACCTCCATGGTCCTGAAATATTCCTTGCTTTCCCCTTCGCGGGTGTTGTAGACAGGGATGACCGCGTATTCAGCTTTCTGCTCCTGGAAAGCCTCGAGCACGGCGGCAATCCGAGGATGGGTGATAATCTCGGCCTCCGGCCGGAAGAGGCGCGCGGCCTGCCAGGCGGGCGATCCTTCTGGCCCCAGGGTGACGATGGTGGTCATGTCTTGTCCTTGTCAATGCGAAGGCTACATTCCCTCCACCC
>JARRJE010000417.1:0-2445 GCA_037379765.1 Deltaproteobacteria bacterium | reverse complement strand
GCCAGACCTCCTGCCGTCGCTCGTTCCCCGAAGCGGTGGAGTGCGCCACGTACTGCCTGCAATCGGGTGCGGACATCGGCTGTCAAGGTGAGCTTCTCTGCCTTGGCGAAAAAATTTGGGCAACCGAGGGAGATCTCCTTTTCCAAATGGTCGAGGGTTGATTGGACGATTCCGCGGATCTCCCGGAGGAGGGCAAGATGCTCGGTCACCCCGCCGTCTGCCGCCGCGCGGATGAACCAAGCAGCGGCCCGCAGCTCCGGCCGCATGAAAAAAGGAGTTCCTCCCACCAGCTGATAGGGAATGCCCCGGCGGTTCAAGGCCTCGGCCAGAGGAGCCGCCTGGGCGCCGGTGCGGTAGAGCAGCGCAAAATCGCCGAAGCTTCGGGCGCTGCCTTCCTTGCCGCCCCGTCCCGAGTTGATTGAGAAGTGGCTGATGCCGCCCATCAGCTCCTCGATCCGACGGATAATGAATTCGGCTTCGGCAGCTTCCGTGGCCGCAGTAAACCGCTCGATGGCGATCTCCTCGTTTCGTTGAGGGAGGAGAGTGGCCCCGCCGTGGAGAGAATTGCATTGAATGACCGCCGAGGCCGCGCTGAGAATGGCCGGCGCCGAGCGGTAGTTGCGGGACAAAACCAGGGCCTCGGTTGCCGGCCGACCGGCGAAATCGAAAAAGAACCGGAGATCGCTGTCCCGGAAGCCGTAAATCGCCTGGTCCGGGTCGCCGATGGCAAAAACCCGGGCCTCGTCGGCCAGGGCAAGGACCAGCTCGTACTGGCAACGGTTGAGATCCTGGAATTCGTCCACGAACAGGAAACGCACCGCGGCATTCACTTCCCGGCGGAGGTCCGGCTCGGTGGCCAGGCGTTGGCTGAATTTCGGAATCACCGCTTCAAGATCGATGGCCCCTTGCCGTTCCAACTCAGCAAGATAGCGGACGATGGGCGGCGAAGGGGTGTCGTCACCGCTGGCGAGTTTCTCGAAATAGCCACTCAGCTCTGTCTCCAGGGCGGCCAGCTCCTGCCGGCCGGCGTCTGGAAAAAGACGGCGGAGAACGATCCTCCGGCTCTCGTCGCCCACGACCAGCAGCTCGGGGCGGTCCCGCCGAAGCCACTCGAGGCAGAGACCGTGAAAGGTCCCAACGAACACTTTCTCAGCGGCCGGTCCCGCCTGATGGCGCAGCCTCTCCTTGATTTCCCCAGCTGCCCGGTTGGTGAAGGTGATGGCTACGAACCGATCGGCTTCCGCCATGTTTTCACGGATCTCTTTGGCGAGCCGAGCCACCAGGGTAAATGTCTTCCCGGTGCCCGGGCCGGCGGTTACCAAGATGCAAGGGGAGTCGCAGTTTACTGCCTGCTGCTGCTCGGCATTGAGATCGTTTCTTGCCGCTGCTTGCGGGCCATCCGCGGCCGGCACCGGTGCGAGATTCAGTTGCCCCCGTTCCGGCCCACCGTTCTTTGCCAGGCGGCGGGGACCGCCGAAAAGATTCTTCTGGCCGCGGAAATCGGCCAGCTCGCCTTCGCCGAAAACACGAATCACCCCGAACTCGCCGTCATAGCCTCCTTTCCGGATTACCTGCCCTTGCCGGATCCGCCGCACCGCCTCGGCCAGCACCGGAGAAGCCTGCTCGATCTCCTCCGGGGGCGTATCAAGGTAAAGGCTGAATTCCGAGCCGAAGCGGTTGATCACCTGGCCGTACTGGGCGAGCACCGTCTTGGTGGCCGGGCCGACGCCGAGGATCTCCCCCAGGACCTCTGGCAGGGGGATCAGACTGTGGACCTGGACGGCGGCCGGGTACCGGGGTTTTTCCCGATCGGCCAGGGCCAGCACCCGGTGGAGAACACCCACGGTGAGCGGTCGTCCACACACCGGGCAGATCTCCTGCAGCCGTCGGGTCTCGGCCGGCTCCAGGCTCACCTTGCACTTGCGGTGGCCGTCGAGATGATATTTGCCCTCTTCGGGGTAAAACTCCACAGTGCCCAGGAAGCCCGCCTCCGGGGTTTCCAGCGCCTTTCTGATGGCGGAGAAGCTGAGCTCGGTGGCAAACAGGTTGGCCTCCCGGCCCAACTTGGCCGGAGAGTGGCAATCGGAGTTGGAGATCAGGGTAAAGCGGTCCAGGGCGGAAACCAGCCGGTTCATGTCCGGGTCGGAAGAGAGACCTGTCTCCAGGGCGAAGATGTGGCCGGCAAGATCACCGAAACATTCCTCGATGGCGTCGAATCCGGATTTGGAGCCGAACAGGGAAAACCAGGGGGTCCAGATGTGGGCGGGCACCAGGAAGCCGCCCGGGGCCTGTTCGAGCACGATCTCGAGAAGGTCACGGCTGTCGAGGCCCAGGATGGGGCGGCCGTCCGCCTCGATATTGCCGATG
The DNA here is from genome assembly GCA_037379765.1 of Deltaproteobacteria bacterium. Classification (GTDB taxonomy): domain Bacteria; phylum Desulfobacterota; class Desulfobulbia; order Desulfobulbales; family UBA5123; genus JAJYKH01. Next base: position 78 of record JARRJE010000417.1, on the reverse strand, counting down.
GCGGCGAGCTTAGCGTTGATCCGGGCCGCCGCTTCGAAATCGGGGGCGTAGATGATGTTATGGACTTTGCGCACCCGG
>JARRJE010000416.1:0-2447 GCA_037379765.1 Deltaproteobacteria bacterium | reverse complement strand
CCTAATCAAATCGAGGTAGCTTTCCAAGCGTTCGTCTTTCTCCAAGCGTTCGAGATGTGCACTAACATCCACCGATCCATCAGCGGCTAAAAGCCTTAACTGATTCGCGATAAACTCTGTGGCATCCCATGGATTTCTACTCCCACTCCATCCCCCTGAAGGATGCCTCACATTCTCAAATAAACGCCCAAGGGTTGCGATGACTTCCGCTCGTTGTGCTGCTGTTAGGCTGACAGTCTCCTTTTTTCCAATGCGATCACCACGGATGATATCGATGGCTTCCCAGACAGCAGCATTAGGTTCCAGCATAAGGTTTTTCCAAGGTTCCGAATAAGTACTCGGCTCGATTACGAAGAGGACGGTAGTCCAAATCGCTCGGACCTCGGCCGACAACCCTTCACGAGCAAGCTCTGCCTCACCGATTGCGAGCGTTGCCCTTTTGTCATATGACATGAGAACTGAAGCGAGCTTAGTTACTGCTGAGTCATCCTCTTTGACGCCCGTGCTGAGAACTCCAGCTGAAAGAGAAGTTAGGAATTTAATAGATCCTAAGTTCTTGCTGAGTTCGTAATACCCGGGCAGATCCCCTCTCTTTTTGCTTCTAGTACTAAGTATCCATATTTCCATTAGGGTAGATTTCAAAATGGCTGGATTATCATCTGTTTGTTGGACAAGCCACTTGGACAAGGTCTCACGATATCGAGGCATTCTGTCACCGGGGTAGGCATCTACTACGGCGGCTATACATTGGGGTAATGCTTCTGCGGGAATATCCATTCCTCTTTCAAAACGCAAGTAGACAGATAAACCTAACAGAATATGCGTATGGGGAATGCTGTTTTCAAGCCAGCTCTCTATGATTGCTTCCTTTTTGGGGATGGCCGAATTCTCTATGTACCGAACAAATCCTTCAAGGAAGGCATCTGCAATTTCCTCATTTGTCAAACTAACAAGACGCTCGCGTGCATCAGGAATGTCTCTGGAGAGACGTAAAAGTCCCAAGTAGCGGACGGCTGCCCACGCAAGTACTCGTTCTTCAACTCCTTTCCGAATAGTCGCAAGGCGAGGAGTCAAGTAGGAAACGTTACTGAGGCGGTTCTCTAATTCCTTCCGGCTTTCTTTTTCCTGCCTCTCCCACTGTTTTCTCCTCCATTCTTCGATTTTACAGCTTCTCCAATCCCCGAGTGTTTGGGCAACATCGTTTCTTTTTGCCACAAAATCAAAACCTGCTTCAGCTAAAGCAACAGAGCCTCCTTCGGTTGGAAACCATATTAGAAACATTTGGAAAAGATCCCCCGCCCATTCTGGATTTTTCTCTTCCAGGGCACACATTAGGAAGAATTCGTATGGTGGTACTGGCCAGACATCCATTGGCAGCAGTTCCCAAAGATAATGGGCTAAAAAAGCCCAGAATGACTTTTCCTCATCTGGCACCGTATGCGCCAAAATTTCAAATACCTCTTGGAAGAGGGTACTTTCTTGTTCGAAGCGCTTTTTCAGAAGTCCCAGAGCTTTTTTTGAAAGACGATCTGATCTAACTTGCAGGGGCCGAAGCCAACAAGATAGCTGTTCGGGGGTAATCGGATTAGGGTTTTTAAGGCGGCGGGTCAGCCATTCATCAAAAAGCCTTCGGAACTCAAAATGAAATTCATCCCTGGTGGCAAGCTCCTGAGATATCCCATCGAGTATTTCATTCAAGTCAGAATCAAGTGGTAGGTCGATCAATGAATAAAATCTACCGATCACATCACGCTTTTCATTGTTATGAGCTGCTTGTTTTAAGATCGAGAGCAGTCGCTGGGGCAACTTCCCTTTTCCTCTCGACAAATTAAGTAGGTCTGTCCGGATTTCTGGAGCCGCGAAATCGTTAGATGCTGTTAATAAATCATGATCAATGGCCTTCAACTCAGTCCAATCGCCACCGACCGAACTAACGAATGCTTTTAAAGCTACTGATCTAATCCAGGTGTTATCAATCTTGTTTAACACCGTTTCTCGCAGAATCTCTTTCAGTCCTATATCTTCTGTACTAGATGCGATTGCCTCTAGTAAAGATATTTTCAGATGAATTCCGGTTGCAGGGTCCGCGAGGAGATCACGTATTATGTCGGCCGTATTGAGGTTGGCGAGACCCCGGAAAGATGCGCTTTCTTCTCTATTAGTAAGAAACCATGGATCGCCAAGTTGCCTAAGGCCAGACCAAATCGCCCCTTGCACCGCTGGTGGCAACACGCTGGCATCGCCATAGGTAACAACTCCATATGGATCAAGGCCGACATACTCCTCTGCGAGATGGCCAAGCCTACATATCAACCAAGCAAAAAGACCTCGCAGCGATGATACTGGCCTCCCATCTATCCCGCAAATGAGAGCCATAACGCGATCAATCGGAAGACCGATTGAAATACGTTCTGCAAGATCTTCGGCCGCTAAAAATTCAGCTATAG
>JARRJE010000415.1:1981-4430 GCA_037379765.1 Deltaproteobacteria bacterium | reverse complement strand
GGAGAACAGGATGGGGCACGTGGGCTATCTCGCCTTCTATCTCCTGTGCGGGGTTGTCGCAGTGGGCGTCCACTATTGGTCGGCGCCCAACTCTCTTTCTCCAATGGTAGGGGCGAGTGGTGCCATTGCCGGAGTGCTCGGCGCTTATATGGTTTCCTTCCCCCGGGCCAAGATCGTTACCCTGCTGCCCCTCATTTTTCTCATCTACCTGATCGAGGTGCCGGCCTATCTCTTTTTAGGACTCTGGTTCTTGCTCCAGTTTCTCCAGGGCTCCATCGTCCTAATTTGCTCGGCACAGACCCAGACGGGCAACGCCTGGTGGGCTCACCTCGGCGGTTTTGGCAGCGGTATTCTCCTTCTTCCCTTTTTCTGCAAATGGATTCGCAAGCCGCTTTTGAATGATCGCTGCTTCATCGGCACCAAAAACTGACGCAGGTCTGGGTGGCTGACGAAGGGCCTTCTTTTGACTTCACCCATTTCTCTTTGATATCATTAAACTTCCTAAATTTGCCACGCGACTCTAGCCTCCCGTCCGGCCCAGGTCTGAAGGCGGAGGCAGAAATTTGCCAAGCGACCGGGATTGGGAGGAGAATCGAAAGGAGAAGGGGTGATCGGTCATCACCTAAGGAACACGATCGATCGCCGGGTGAGCATGTAAGCTGTGCGCGCCCCCTTTGGGGGCAATGAGCGCCTTAATCTCTACAGCAGAAGGAAGGGAATTTCCCCTGCAGGGCATGGTGGCCGACGACCCATTGAAATTCGATTATCACCGCGGGCTGCGCCGCTGGCGCCGCCGGATTCTGGCTCTCTGGCCTCAGTGGCCCTTGGGCATCAGTCTCATGCTCTCCGGTGCCCTCAACATCTTGACCGGGCTCCGGTTCAAGGTGCCATTGGGCCAAATCACGCCGCTCACCAGTGTGGCCGACTCCCTTTCCGTTCTGGGCAGTTCCACACAATTAGCCGTGGGAGTGATGCTCGTGCTGGTCGGTGCCGGATTGCTCTGGCGCCTGGCCATTGCTTGGTCCTTCGGGGTGCTGCTTCTAGTGATCAGCATCGGAGTCAACCTGGCTAAGAACGAGTGGGGAGCGAGCTTTTTGCTCCCCTGTTTGATGCTCCTGGCCCTGACGGTCCTGCGCAAGTATTTCACCCGTCGGACCATGCTGGGAAATTACCTCATCTCATTCATGAGCGTCCTGGCTGTCCTTGCTTACGGAACAGTCGGCTCCTATCTGCTGGGGCACAGCTTTAAACCGAAAATTCACGATCTGACCACGGCATTTTATTTTACGGTCGTCACCCTCTCGACCGTAGGGTATGGCGACATCACGCCCAACACGTATGAAGCCAGAATGTTTGCGGTGACCCTTCTAGTCGGCGGGCTCAGCATCTTTGCCGCAGCCATCATTACGGCCCTTGGTCCGGCCATATCCAGGGAGATGGGCCGCATCTTCAATCCCAGAGGAGAAATTATGAAACCCAAGGATCATGTCATCCTGGTGGGAGAAGGTCCCATCGCCCACAATACCGCCCGGGAGCTGATCAGTCGAGGCATTCCTTTTGTCCAGATCGTTGAAAAGGGAGCCGAATCTTCCGCCGAGGGGAAGGAGACCATCGTGGGGGATGCCGCTGAAGATACCGTTTTGAAAGAAGCGAGCATCGATGCGGCGCGGATGGTTATCGCCGCCCGTGAAGATGACGGCGAGAATGCCTTCATCGCCCTCGTGGCGAAGGATTTGAATCCTCAAGTACGGGTGTTGGCGGTGGCGAGTTCGGCCCATTCCATCCGCCGTCTGAAACTGGCCCGTGCCGACTTGGTTTTTTCCCCGGCGGCGGTGGGCAGCCGCCTGCTGGCCAACCTGGTGGAGGGCGGTGAAATTTCCTCAGAATTTCATGACCTGCTCGAAGGGCGAGCCCACTGATGCCGTTCGCGGCGATCGTCTGTTCGCTCCTCGATTCGGCCCACGGACAAAACCCGGATTCAGTCCCAATTGCTGGATTTGCAAATTATGGCCGGGGGTAATTTTTTGCCGACCCGGAAGAAGGAGCATGCGTGATATCGAGGCAACAGCCTATAGGAAGCTGACCCCTTTGTTTCCGAGCAGCACGTTTCGACCTTTTGCCTGGAAGAAGAGGTCGCACAGGTCCAGCTGCTCAAGGGCCGGCAGCAGAATTTCCTTTTCGCAATCGTCGAGAAACTCGCGGCTGATGAAGAACCGACCAGTCCTTCCTCCTCGGTCGATCCGATATCCCGGTCCGCATGGTTCATCTCTCAGAATCTCGATGTCACACATAGGGTATCGAAATCCAAGATAATCAGCAACCAATCCAATCTTTTCCTTGTTTAACATGTAAATCCTTCTTTTTAGGTTTGATCTTTTTGCTCACCTTTCATTGTAGCAAAAAGAGACAGCCAAATCACTTTTGCCCCATGAATTATCCAGACATCCGG
>JARRJE010000415.1:0-1916 GCA_037379765.1 Deltaproteobacteria bacterium | reverse complement strand
CCCATGCGGAGATTCATTTTATGGAGAATCTGGACCGGGGCCGAAAAGGTGGCGATGACGGAAGCCGTGAACTCATGGGAGAAACACGAAATTTTGCCGAAGGGAGGGTGGGATGCAGCAGACGGGTATGGAAAGGGTGCGCGCTAGGCCACAGCCAGATAAAAGCCACCCACAGCGCCGCAGTGACTGTCCAGAATATGACGCTTCCTGCATCGGGCATGAACCTGACCGGAAAGGCCTCCTTCGATGATGGAGCCACCGTGACCAGGGGCCCGAAGCCCGTCGATTGAGAAAGGCAGCCGCAGTCTATCAAATTCTTGAGGAGTCGTTCATCGGCTTGACCTGAGTCAAGGTTCCAACGGAGGATTCGGAATAGGATCGAGGGAAAAGAAGTCAATCGTCGTATCCCTCAGCCAGGAGTTCGCCATGACTGTCGAAAAGATCGAAAGCAAAACTTACAACGTTCTGCCCGGCCCCAGAATGGGGCTGATCACCCCCGACTACTTGGAAGAGGTCGCGGCAGCAGCCCGGCGACACCGGGTGCCATTCCTGAAAATCACCGGTGCTCAGCGTCTGGCCATTGCCGGTCACCCGCCCGAAATCGCGGAAAGGATCTGGCGCGAGCTGGGCCAGCCCGAGGGGCCGAAGAAGCCGGCGGGGGTCCACTACATCCAGGCCTGTCCCGGCAAACAGTGGTGCAAGTACGGCCGCGGAGACTCCCTGGCCCTCGGCCGGAAGCTCGAAGAGGAATTGCTGAACCTCCCTCTGCCGGCAAAGACCAAGGTCGGTATCTCCGGCTGTCAGTTTAACTGCTGTGAGAGTTATCTCCGCGATCTCGGTATCTTCGCCACCACCAAGGGCTGGAGCTTGGTTTTTGGCGGTAACGGCGGGGGCGCCCCGCGGATCGGCGATGTGGTCGGCACCGGTCTGAATGACGAGGAGGTGGTGGGATTGGCCCGACGCTGTCTCGAGTTCTATCGGGAGAAGGCACGGAAAATGGAACGGACCGGGCGCTTGATGCGCCGCGTTTCCTTCGCCGAACTCCAGAAATATCTTGAGTCTTCGGTCAGATGCAAGTAGGAAATAAAAGGTCGTATCCGGTGTTCTAGCTTGGAATTACCTTGTCCGGGCTGCCGTTATGCCTCGACGAGCCAGCCAGACGCGTTATCTCCCTTTTTGGGCGAGAAGTCCAGGAAATGAATTGCATTAGGACATCGCAGGGACGTCAAGCCGAAGGTGGCACCGGTTAAAGATCGACATCTGGAGGGGGACCGATGATCCATTTAAAATACATCTTGTTTACAGGTTTGCTTCTCCTCCTCATGGCCGGGTGCACGAAAGAACGAGTTTATGAAAACGTATACCAAGGACTGCACCAGAGAGAACGAATCGTTCGTCCACCGGATGAGCCAGTCCCTCAGGAAAAGCATAGCTATCACGAGTATCAAAGGGAGAGGGAGGAGTCTTTAAAGAAAGATCAAGAGAAACGCCGGTAAGGAGACTGCAGGGCAACGTTGGCCTTGTCGCCATAAACCAAACTTCTGTCAGTAGCGTTTGGGCCAGCTGACGTTCCCCAAAAGGAAATCCCCGGTCTGACACTGTCAGCCGGGGATCGTGGCTCCCGGCTTGGTACTGAGTCCATAAACCGGAGAGCCTCTTTCCCGGTGGCTGGCGAAATCTTTCTATGGTTTTCCCATTCAAGTTTTCACTTTTCAGGTTTCACCTGAAGATTACACCGGTGCCTGCCGGGAAAGGAGGTGCTCCCTGACCGGGATGCCGGTCATCTTTTTAAGGCGTCCGTCGACCCTTTCGAAGGTGTGGAGCACTTAATTACAGTAAAGCAAAACGGACGCACCGAGTCAAACAAAAGCGGCCCTTGGAAGGTGTTTTCGACTTCCCGTCGAGGTGTCGTTTCC
>JARRJE010000414.1:0-2461 GCA_037379765.1 Deltaproteobacteria bacterium | reverse complement strand
CCCGAACTATCCGAAGGACCTGTTGAATAAGGTTGGCCCGCGCGATGTCCTGCACTGCTTTGCGACCGACAAAGACGACCCGACGGTCGATCCCCGCTGGGGCAAAGTGGGCAAACAGAAGATCATCGACGAGGGTCCGCTTCCGCCCCATCCGACCAAGGGCGTCAAGCTGAACATGGAGACGGTCGATAACGTGATCCTCGACTATACCTTCAAATTCATGGACAAGGCCCGCAAGGAAGACAAACCGTTCTTCATCTGGCTCAACCCGACCCGGATGCACGTGTTCACCCACCTCGCGCCGAAGTACCAGAAGATGCGGAATCCGGAAAACGGCTGGAGCATCCAGGAAGCCGGCATGGTTCAGTTCGACGACATCATCGGCAACGTCATGAAGAAACTCGACCAAATGGGCATCGCCGATAATACCATCGTCGTCATCACCACCGACAACGGCGCCGAGGGTTTCACCTGGCCCGACGGGGCCACCACCCCGTTCAAGGGCTGGAAAGGCATGGCCACCGAGGGCGGCTTCCGTGTTCCTTGCATCATCCGCTGGCCGGGCCACGTCAAACCCAATCAGGTTATCAATGGAGTCATGTCCGGTCTGGACTGGTTTCCCACCTTGGTCACCGCCGCAGGCTACCAGGGCGACATCGCAGCGGATTTGAAGAAGGGGAAGAAGCTCAACGGCAAGGAGTACAAGGTGCATCTGGATGGCTTCAACCAGCTGGACATGCTGACAAAGGGAGGCAAGACGGCTCGCAACGATGTCTGGTACTTCACCGAGTCGACCCTGGCCGCCGCCCGGATCGGCGATTACAAGTACGTCTTCATTGATCAGCCCGAGGGATGGTTTGGGCCGAAGGTCAAGATGGATTGGCCGGGGATCTACAATTTGCGCCTCGACCCGTTCGAGAGGATGAACCTCGGGGAATCCCTGCTGGCCGTAGACTGGTGGGGAAACGAAATCTGGCGGTTCGTTTTCATCCAGCAGGAGGTCGCCCAACTGGCACAGACCGCGATCGAGTTCCCGCCCATGCAGAAGGGCGCGAGCTTCAACCTCTCGGTGATCAAGGAGAAGATTGAGAAGGCGATGCAAAGCCGAGCCGGCCAGTAGTGGCTCCGTGCGGATTGCCTACCGGTTTTTTCTATCTCGCGGCAGGTCCTTAGCCTGAGGGGCCTGCCGCACCCTTTAGGGAAGAAAACGGGCGTAACTTCAAAACTGAAAAGGATGGTGGTTGTCGTTATGAAAAATCGTACGGGATGGCTGAATGGTTTATTGGCGGTCACAGTTTTGGTTTTCGGCCTGGCCGGATGTGCGGCAGTGGACAAGAGTCATGCGGCCGACACGGAAACACAGCTCGCAGCGGCGGGATTCAAGATGCGGCTGGCAGATACTCCTGCGAAGCTCGCCCATCTAAAAACCCTGACACAGCTGAAGGTCGTTCCTCACGAGCGCAACGGCAAAACCTATTACATTTATGCGGACGCAACCTATTGCAAATGCCTTTACGCGGGAAATCAAAAAGCCTATCAGCTCTACCAGAAACTGGCGGTACAAAAACAGAATATCGAGAGAATGAATGAGGACGCGGAGATGGATTGGGAAATGTGGGGCCCGTGGGACCCGGGATGGTAACCAACTGAAACACTGGGTGACATTACCGACATCACCTAACCAGAAAGGCAGCAAGCCAGCGTGTGAATGTTCGTCAGGTGGCCGCAGATCCTCGATCCGTTGCGGAGCAAGTCAAACACGTGAATGCGCTCTTCGGGAGCCGCAGATCTTCGATCTGTTGCAGGACCCGCAGTCATCGGTGTGAAACATCAACCTAGAGGCCGACATGAACAGATACAAAAGGACCAAAGCGGTGAGAGTGAAACTCGCTCTGCTCTCCATACTGACTCTCGTCTTCGCGTCCATTTACATTGACTTGGCTCTCGCCCATGCCGCTGAGCTTCTATCCTGGAACGACGGCAAAGCCAAACAGGCCATACTTACCTTCGTGGAAAAGGTGACGACGCCGGGCTCCCCCGACTTCGTGCCGCCCGCTGAACGCATCGCCACGTTCGACAACGACGGCACACTGTGGACGGAGAAGCCGCTGTACGTCCAGCTCTACTTTGCACTCGACCGTGTCAAGGCGCTCGCCCCGCAGCATCCTGAATGGAAGGAAAAGGAGCCCTTTGCCTCGCTGCTCAAGGGCGATGTGAAAGGTGTGCTCGCTGGCGGCAAGCCCGCGATGCTTGAAATCATCATGGCGACCCATGCGGGCATGACCACCGAGCAATTCGAGGAGATCGTGAAGAATTGGATCATCAAGGCGAAGCATCCCCAGACAAAACGGCTCTTCACCCAGATGGTCTACCAGCCGATGCTCGAATTGCTCGCCTTCCTGCGCGCCAACGGCTTCAAGACGTTCATCGTCTCCGGCGGCGGGATCGAGTTCATGCGCCC
>JARRJE010000413.1:0-2467 GCA_037379765.1 Deltaproteobacteria bacterium | reverse complement strand
CAGCGAATGTCCGATCTTGGGCCGTTTTCTTAATACTTAAAACTTAACACTTAGAACGGTCTTTTTATTTTTCCCTGGAGAGCACGTAGGTAGCAAGGCCGGCCAGAACTTCCCTCACCGGGCTGGGCGGGAAATGCTCCAATTCCGTAATGGCGGTGCGGAGGAGCGCGGCGGCCTTGTCCCGGGTGGCGCGAAAACCGTCACACCGCTCGATGACGGCCCGAACTCGTTCGAATTGAGCGGCCCGGTCGTCGCTCTTCAGGGTAAGGATTTGTTCCAGAAAAGAACGGTCCTCCTTTCGAGCCCGCTCCAGGGCGATAATAAGCGGCAGGGTCATTTTGCCTTCATGCAGGTCGTTGCCCACCTTTTTGCCGGTTTGGCCGGGGTCTCCCAGATAATCGAGCAGGTCGTCCACCAGCTGGAAGGCCAGGCCAAGGTTGTTGCCGTATGTGCGCATGGCTGCCTGTTGCCGGGTCGAGGCGCCAGCCAGGACCGTGCCCGACTCGCAGGCCGCGGCGATGAGCGCGCTGGTTTTACCGTGGAGCACGTTGAAGTAGTTTTTTTCGGAACGGTCCCCGTCCCGGACGGTCTCCATCTGCAGAAATTCGGCCTCGACCATGGCGGTGGTTGCCCGGCCGATCAGGTCCAAACAACGGCCGTCCGCCACCGTACCGGCCAGGAGAAGGGCCCGGGCATGAAGGTAATCGCCGGCAAGAATGACCGTGCTGTTGCCCCACAGGGCATTGGCGCTGGCGTTGCCCCGTCGCTGGTCGGCATGATCGATGACATCATCATGCAGCAGGCTCGCCGCATGCAAATATTCGAAGGTGACTGCCAGACGGTAAGCGTCCTCCGGCAAGGCTTCTGCGGTGGTCAGGCGGGCTGAGAAGATCGTGAGGGCAGGCCGGATGCGCTTGCCCCCATTGAAGATCGCGTGTTCCAGAACCTCAAACAGAGGCGTGCTGCCGATTACGGCCAGGTCGGCCCGCATGGTTTCGTCGATCTTGGCTATTTCCGGCTCGATAGCGGCCATCAACTCGGATTGTCTCACGTTCAGGGGGTCTCCGGGATTCCTCTCACCCAAGGGAAATTGGTAACTAACCTCAATCGGCCGAAAATAGCAAGAAGAGTGAAGAGACGATGGACTCGTAAATCCTAAATCGTAAATCGTGATAAGTGGGAGCGAGGAGCAGGAAGTGAGGAGTCGAGAAAGAGAGCAGCAGGGTGATGGAGATAAGTTGTTGAATAAAAAACCATTTACTCAATTACCTAGCAACTCGGCAACCCGAACCTTGTACCTCGAACCTGTGACATTTTACGACGGCTCGTTCTCAAAGAAAAGTGCCACTTCGTCGAGATCACGGGTCACGCGGCTGGGCGGCAGACTGGTGATGAACTCACGACCGTAGGATTTGGTGAAGAGCCGCACGTCCAGCACCGCCAACAGCCCCCGGTCGGAAGCGGCGCGCATCAGCCGGCCCAAACCCTGGCGCAAGGTGAGTACGGCCCGGGGGATCTGGAATTCGAAGAAGGGATTGCCTCCCTCCTGGCGGATTTTTTCCATTCTGGCCCGAAGGACTGGATCGCTTGGCACCTCGAAGGGGAGCTTGTCGATGATCAGGCAACTCAAGGCCTCTCCCGGCACATCAACACCCTCCCAGAAACTGGCCACTGCCAGGAGCACGGAGTCGGTATGCTGCCGGAACTTTTGAAGGAGAATTGGCTTGGGAGCCTCCCCCTGGATGAAGACCGGATACGGAAGGCGATGGGCGAGGACTTGATAGGCCTGCCGCATGGCCGCAATGCTGGTGAACAGGAGCAGGGCCCGGCCCCGGGAGAGCAGAAGGATCTCAAGCTGCCGCCGTCGGCTTGCTTCCGGATGGTCCGGGGAGCCGGGAGCGGGGAACTCCGGCCCGGGAACGTAGAACAGCGTGCGGCGGGAATAGTCGAAAGGTGAGGCCAGAGTGAGGGTGGCGATTTCAGCGGGCAGTCCCAACTGCCTGCGCAGGTAATCGAAATCGTCGCCGGTAGTGAGGGTGGCCGAGGTCATGACCACGCTTTTGGTCTCCCGGTACAGAAATTCATCGAGGGCGCCGGCGACCTCGAGGGGAGAGGCTGCCAGGGACAAAGTCTTTTCTCGGCGCTCGAACCAGTAGATGTGGGTGGAATCGGGCTCATCGGTGATCTCCAGGAATTTCTGGAGCAGTTCCTGGGCTCGCCGTTCAAGTCCCAGCCACACTTCGCCGTCCGCGGTCCGATCAGCCAGCTGCCGCCCCAGGGCGGCAAGGCTTTCGCCGAGAGCCGCTGCTTCCGCAGGCCAGCGCGGCTCGCGTTCCATGAAATCGGGGAGGGGATGGCGCCCCCGTTCTTTCGGGAAGAGGGCGAGAAACCTTTCCGCCTGGCTGGCGAGGGCTCGGGCGAGCTGAATGGTTTTTTCGCGCTTTTTGCCGGCCGGGCCTTTAGCGGC
>JARRJE010000412.1:0-2475 GCA_037379765.1 Deltaproteobacteria bacterium | reverse complement strand
CTTTGGCTTTTGTTCCCAATAGGCGCAGGTTAAGATGCTTTACGCGGGTCATGCAAACTTCAAATTCGTGGCTTGCCAAATTCCGGACATATTGACGCGGGTGCCGGCCAGGCACTTATTTCCCGTTCTTTTTGGTGAGGCATAGAAACTCCTTAGGGCAGACGATTTTGATCTCCATATAGTTCTCGCTGGCTCAATAGCTCGAAGAGAGAGTTAATCATCTGGTCGATTGGAAATGGTTGCTGGCTGAACACAAAGAGAGACCTCAAGGAAATATTCATGAAATGATCGATTTTTCGGCGATCATCTAATCGGAAATTCAAGAAAATCTCCCTGCTTGCCGATACTAGGATCATAAAGGAAGAAAGGGTGAGAGCTATGCATATCATCATCGGTGATACCCCGTTCATAGGGCGCCCCCCGAAGCGGGAAGGCGGCGGCAAAAAAATGACCAACACGGAGGCCAGGGTGCTTGCGGTTCGTGCTCCACGGCGTCGACGCCGGCCGGTCGGCCTGTCGGAAGGCAAGGAGCGTCGCAGCCGGCAGAGCCCCGATTGCGATCCGGCGAACGGCAAGGTTTTGGTGCTCTTGGCGCCTGGCGATCATTTGCCTGCGGACCTCGAAAGCGGCAACTATCGCGTATTCGTCAAAATCGTACCCCGCTGAAAACACCCCCCCGCTCCCTCCCTGGGGACCGATTCATGAAAAGGTCGGCTCTTCCGACCTCTCCGGCCGTTGATCTCCTCTGCCGAAAAACCATAGGATAAAGAAAGAGAGCGCGGCATTCTTTTCCGCCAAGGATTCAGGCGAAATCCACACGGAGGCAATGTGGCAGGAGAGATCCGCATCGGCACCTCCGGATTCGTTTACAAGCACTGGCGCGGCGTCTACTATCCGGAGAAGATGGCCCAGAAGGATTGGTTCGGACGCTACGCAGCAGATTTCGATACGGTCGAGCTCAACAACACCTTCTATCGGCTGCCTCCGGAAAAGACCTTCGAGCACTGGCGGGAGGTGGCACCAAAGGGGTTTCTCTTCACCTTTAAGGCCAGTCGATACATCACCCATATCAAGCGGCTGCTCGATCCCGAGCAGACCCTGGCCAAGTTCCTGGCTGGAGTACGTTTGACCAGGGAGCACCTCGGGCCGCTCCTTTTTCAGCTGCCGCCCCGATGGCAGGTTGACCCGGAACGGCTCGAGAATTTCCTGAAGGCTCTGCCCCGAGATCTGGTGAACGTGATCGAGTTCCGGGATGTCAGCTGGTACGTGGAGGAGATCGAAGCGATGCTCGCGCATTACGGGGTCAATTTCTGCATCCACGACCACGGAGCGGCGCCTTCCCCGGCATGGGTCACCGGCGATGCGGTCTACCTGCGTTTTCACGGGCCGGGGAAGAAGGCTTACACAGGCAGCTATCCTTCCGATTTTCTGAAAGAGAAAGCCGCTGAAGTTAAAGACTGGGCAGGAGAAGGCAGGAGAGTTTTTGCCTATTTCAATAACGACCAGGAAGGCAAGGCGGTTCGCAATGCCTTGGAGCTGAAAAGATATCTCGATCTGTCAGCGCATACAAAATGAAGGGGGACCGATCTCTGGCGATTTTTTCCCGTGATCGGTTGCAAGGATCTCCAATGGAATCCCGTTCGGCAGTGGTGGAAACCATCCGGATGCGTTGGGAAGAGCAAGGCGTCGGTGTTCCCGTGGTGCTTATCCACGGCTTCCCCACCAGTCCGGCCCTGTGGCGCCATGTGGTCCCGCTGGTCCGGAAAGCCCGCTGCCTCGCCTGGGAGATGGTGGGCTACGGGTATTCCATCCCCCAGGGGCGGGGGCGGGATATCTCCATGGCACGCCAGGCCGAGTATCTTGCGGCCTGGCTGCAAGCCGCGGACATCGGCAAGCCCGTGCTCGTCGGTCACGACCTGGGAGGAGGGGTAGCACAGATCCTGGCGGTCCGGCACCGGGAGCAGGTGGCCGGATTGGTTCTCGTGAACGCCGTCTGTTACGATTCCTGGCCGATTCCCCGACTAAAATTCTTGGGGGCATTGGGCGGGGTAGTCGAAAAATTTCCGGACTGGTTGATGTGGCCGATCTTCGCCCAGCTTATCCATCAGGGGCATGACAACTGGCGGCGGGCCTGGGAGTCGATCCCCGAGCACTGGGGACCTTATTCCCGGAGCGATGGTGCCGGCGCCTTTATCCGCCAGATCCGGGCCTTCGATGTCGAAGACACCCTCGCTGTGGCCGGCAGGCTTTCCGAGCTCCATCTGCCGGCCCGGCTGGTCTGGGGAGCTGCCGACGAGTTCCAGAAAATTGGATATGGAGACCACCTCGCCGGAGACCTGAATGCTCCCATTGACGGAGTGGAGGGCGCCAGGCATTTTCTGCCCGAGGATCACCCGGAGCGGGTGGCGGCGGTCATTGAGGATTTGCTGGCGGAGCTGAGCTCGGGGCGGCCGGCCACCAACAGTGGTTAGGGGA
>JARRJE010000411.1:1876-4352 GCA_037379765.1 Deltaproteobacteria bacterium | reverse complement strand
GTCAATTGGGAGAAGGAAATTCTTGGATTTCTAACCCGAGAAAAGGTGAAGGCCAAATGCGGAGAAGAAGGAGCGAGGGACTGTTGAGCATTTTTCCAGATAAGGTTGCTCCGCGGTTCGATCCGGCGTATAGTGATTTTTCCTGTCCGTAGCTGAGAGCTGCTGCCCAACTTGGATAACGACTCCCCGCGGGCATGTCGGGGAAGAGATCTGCGGGTGGGCAGCAACCAAGCCTGACCACCAAATGCCGTCATGGTGAATTCGCCCATGGTGCTCCTATCCTGAGGCCCCTTTTGTTGTATTCCAAAAAAATCATGTAATAACTGGATAATTGGGGCGAAACGTGTGTCCCTCGGTGACGCCGGTTCGAGAAAAAAGGTTTTCCATCAATTTTAAAAAAGGAATGACAAGATGGCTGTCTTCAATGGGGAAGAATCATCCACCCGCACCGATGTCCAGAAGCTTCTTGAGAAGGTGGTTGCCGACATCCGTTTCTATACCGCCCGGCAGGTCTCCCAGATGAACGAGCTTGTGAAAATCGGAGTGGCCCTGTCGGCGGAAAAGAATCTGGCCAGTCTGCTGGAGATGATCGTTAATCAGGCCCGCCGAATCACCAATGCCGACGGTGCCACCTTGTATATTAAAAACGAGGCGGAAAATATTTTGGAGTTCGCCATCGTCTCCAACAAAACCCTTGGTATCCGCATGGGTGGGAGCGGCAGCGGGATCAGCTGGCCGCCCGTGCCCCTCGCCCTTGAGGACGGCACCGAGAATCATCGCAACGTCTCAGCCCATTGCGCCCTGGTGGGGAAGGTGGTGAACATTCCAGACGTCTATCAAGCCGAGGGGTTCGATTTTGAAGGGACCCGCGAGTTCGACCGCAGGACTGGCTACCGCTCCAAATCGATGCTCCTCATTCCCATGCGGAACCACGAGGATGAGGTGATCGGAGTTCTCCAGCTGCTCAACACACTGGACTCGTTGAGCGGAGAGGTGACCGAGTTCCCCGTCTACCTCATCGATATCGTCACCAGCCTTGCCTCCCAGGCCGCCATCGGCATTACCAAGATGCGGTTGGCAGGCGACCTGGAGAGCCTGTTCGCCTGCTTTATCAAGGCTATTGCCGATGCCATAGACGAAAAGTCGCCTTACACCGCCGGTCACATCCTGCGAGTGGCGGAATTGACCGAACGGCTGGCCAGCGAAGTCGACCGGAGTGAGGCCGGGCCTCTCGCCGACATTCATTTCAGCGACGACGACCTTGCCGAGCTCCGGATGGCGGCCTGGATGCACGACGTGGGCAAAATAACTACCCCGGAATACATCATCGACAAAAGCACCAAGCTCGAAACCATCTTCGACCGCATTGAACTGATCCGTTGCCGGGTTGAGCTGCTGAAGAAGGAGGCGGAGATTGCCGACTTGAAAGCCAGGCTGGGGGATGATTCCTATGTGCCGTCGCCGGCGGTGCAGGAGCTTGATGCCCAGCTTAGATTTTTGGAAAAGGTGAACGGGGGCCGCGACTTTCTGACCGATGAGGAGATCGAGAGGGTCAGGTCCCTGGCTAACCTGAAAGTACCGATCAACGGCCGCAAGGTGCCGCTTCTTGACAGCGAAGAGGTCCGCCATCTCCTAATCCGCCAGGGAACCATCACCGGCGAAGAACGGGAAATTGTAGAAAATCACGTTGCCATGGGGCAGAAAATCCTTGAGAGCCTCCCCTTCCCCAAAAAAATGCGACGGGTGCCCCTTTTTGCCGGTATGCACCATGAAAGGTCCGACGGAAGCGGCTACCCTCAGGGGCTGGCGGGTGAGGAGATCCCCATGCAGGCCAAGATCCTTGCCGTGGCCGACATTTTCGAGGCCCTTACCGCGATCGACCGTCCATATAAACACGGCAAACAACTGTCGGAGGCCATGCAGACCCTTGAGACCTTAGCGGACAACGGGCAACTCGACAGCAGCCTCTGCGATCTCATGGTGGAATCGGGAATCGTGACGGAATATGCCGCCACCGTGCTTACCGATCGCCAGTTGGACGATTTCGCCTGGCGGGGGCGGAGTTACCGGGTGAGACGTCAAGGTCCCACCCTTATCCGCCGACCAGGTGGATCAAAAATTCCTGATTTCCCTTGGGGCCGAGAATGGGCGACGGAATGACCCCTCTTTCCTGGAGGGAGAGGGCAGCGGCGAATTCAATGATGTCGGCGGTGACTTGCCGGTGCAGGGCCGGATCGCGGACGACGCCGCCCTTGCCCACCCGGCCTTTCCCCACTTCGAACTGGGGCTTGATGAGGGCGAGAATCGAAACCCTGTCCCGGAAGAAGACCAGCAACGGAGGAAGGAGGAGCTTGAGGGAGATGAAGGAGGCGTCGATCACCGCCAGGTCGAGGGGTTCGGGGATGTCCCCCGGTTGGAGATGGCGGGCGTTGGTGCGCTCCATGACCACCACCCGCGGATCCTGGCGGAGGGACCA
>JARRJE010000411.1:0-1843 GCA_037379765.1 Deltaproteobacteria bacterium | reverse complement strand
GACCAGGCCAGTTGCCCATAGCCCACATCGATGGCATAGACCCGGGCAGCGCCGTGCTGGAGTAGGCAATCGGTGTAACCTCCCGTTGAGGCCCCCACGTCGGCGCTGATCCATCCCTGCGGCTTGATGTTGAAGGCGGCAAGGCCCGCTTCCAGCTTAAGCCCACCCCGACTGACGTAAGGACAGGTGTTACCCGCCAGTTCGATGCGGCTGTCGATGGCAAGCATAGTCCCGGCTTTGTCCAGCCGTTCCCCGTTCACCCGGACCAGGCCGGCACCGATGAGGGCCTGAGCCTTCTGTCTGGTGGGAGCCAGTCGGCGGGCCACCAGTAATCTGTCCAGTCGCTCTTTGCCTGTGCTCACGACGTAAGAACTGATTCCTCATTCCAACAGGAATAGCAGTATTTTCTCCAGATTCATAAACGTTTGCAGGGCGCCGCAGATCAGCGAATTTTCCGACGAGCTTGAAAAAAAGATCTACCGTTCTGGTCCGTCGCCCATGGCAAGGGCAACCAAAAGTGGACCGTCGGCAACAATGCCGACAAGGCGGCCTGCGAGCTACCTGTAACGAACATGACGCCGACAGAGGAGATGCGGTGTCCTCCGTTTACTAGCGTCGGTCCGCCCTGCTGATCAAATCGCACAATTCGTCGGCCATGGTTTCGATCTGTCCCAGGTCCTTGCCTTCCACCATGACCCGAATGACCGGCTCGGTTCCCGAGGCCCGAATGAGGAGCCGTCCTTCACTGCCAAGCTTGCTCTCGATCCGGGCCGTCTCTTTCTTGAGACCCGGAATGCGGCCGAGGTCGAGCCGGGAGGAGGTGCGGACATTCTTGAGGACTTGCGGAAAGGATTCCATGATGCCGGCAAGCTCGGAGAGGGGCTTGTCGTGCTTGCTCATCACGGCGAGAACCTGCAGGGCGGCAAGGATCCCGTCTCCTGTAGTGTTGTGCTCGAGAAAGATCAGGTGGCCGGACTGCTCGCCGCCGAAAGTGTATCCGTTCTGCCTCATCTCTTCGACCACGTAGCGGTCCCCGACTGCCGAACGCACCATTTTGCCGCCGAGACGGTCCATGGCCACCTCCAAGCCGAGATTGCTCATGACCGTCGTCACCAGGGTCTTTTTGCGAAGTTTCTTGCGGGCGAGGAGATCAGCGGCACAGAGGGCCATAATGTGGTCGCCGTTGACGATGTTGCCTTTTTCATCAGCAAAGATGACCCGATCGCCGTCGCCGTCCAGGGCGATGCCCAGATCCGCCCCCATTTCCCGGACCTTGGCCGCTATCAGCTCTGGATGAAGGGCGCCGCATTCGTGATTGATGTTTTTGCCGTCCGGCCGATTCCCGATGGCGGTGACTTCCGCGCCCAGTTCTTCGAATACCTGTGGAGCTACTCCGTAGGTGGCGCCGTGGGCGCAGTCGAGGACGATGTGGAAATTGTCGAGAGTATATTTCCGAGGGAAAGTGTTTTTCAGAAAAACGATATAGCGGCCCCGGGCATCGTCGATGCGGCTGGCCTTGCCGATCTCGTCGGCCACCGGCCGCAGGGCGGCCATCTTCTGGGAGAAGATGAGGTCCTCGATCTCCGCCTCCTTCTCATCGGGCAGCTTGAAGCCGTCCCGGGACAAGATCTTGATGCCGTTGTCCTGGAAGGGATTATGGGAGGCGGAGATCACCACCCCGGCATCGGCGCGCATGCTGGTGGTGATGAAGGCGATGCCCGGCGTGGGCAGCGGCCCGACCAGAAGGATATCCACTCCCATGGAGCAGATGCCGGCGGCCAGGGCGTTTTCGATCATGTAGCCGGAAAGGCGGGTGTCCTTGCCGATGACGATCCGAGGGCCG
>JARRJE010000410.1:0-2482 GCA_037379765.1 Deltaproteobacteria bacterium | reverse complement strand
CGCTGTTGCCAAGCTTGGTCTTGGTCTGTCCCTCGAACTGGGGGTTGGGCACTCGTACCGAGACCACACAGGTAAGCCCTTCCCGCACATCGTCGCCGCCCATCTTCTCCCGCAGGTTCTTGGGCACGATATCATCGGAAGAGGCGTAGCGATTGATGCATTTGGTGAGGGCCGCCCGGAAGCCGGCCACGTGGGTGCCGCCTTCCCGGGTGTTGATGTTGTTGACGTACGAGAAGATTCGCTCGGCATAGCCGTCGAAATTCTTGAAGGACACCTCCACTTTCACCAGCTCCTTCTCCCCGGCCAGGAAGATCACGTCCTGGTGGGCCGGTGTCCTTTTACGGTTCAGGTACTCCACATAGGAGAGCAGCCCTCCTTTGTAATGAAACTCATCGTCGGCCCCGGTCCGTTCGTCCTTGAGCAGTATCTTCACATCCTTGTTCAGAAAGGCGAGATCCCGCAACCGATTCTGAATGATCTCGTATTTGAACTCCGTGGTCTCGGTGAAGATGAGGGGATCAGGCTTGAAAGTAATTTTAGTGCCGGTCAACTGGGTGGTGTCCACCACTTCGATGTCACTCTGCCGAATGCCTTGGGCATATGACTGGCGGTAGACTTTTCCGTTGCGCCTTACTTCGGCAATAGTCCACTCAGAAAGCGCATTCACCACCGACACGCCTACCCCGTGCAGCCCGCCAGATACCTTATAGGTGGAATGATCGAACTTGCCACCTGCATGGAGCGTCCCCATGACCAACTCAAGGGCGGATACCTTCTCGGTGGGGTGCATATCCAACGAGATGCCCCGTCCGTTGTCCTCGATGCTGGCCGAGGCGTCTTTGTGGAAGGTCACGTTGATTTTGGTACAATAGCCAGCCAGGGCCTCGTCGATGGAGTTGTCCACCACCTCGTAAATGAGATGGTGAAGTCCCTCTTCGGCAGTATTGCCAATGTACATGGCCGGCCGCATCCGAACCCCTTCCAGCCCGGAGAGCACCTTGATATGTTCCGCACCATAATCGTATTTGTCGTCGCTCACTCTCGTATTTCCTTGTGATTGTAAAAAAGAGAAGATTTTCAATCCCGGACAGCTTCCGCCTTTTTACAGCTTCATGGGCATGATAACGCTCAGGAAACCGGGATCCTCCTCTGCCTCGATTAGACAGGGGCTCTCTTCGGAATTGATGGAGATCTGGACTGTGTTGCTTTCTAACACCTGCAGGACGTCCACGAAGTATCGGCCGTTGAAGCCGAGCTCAATGGATTCGCCGTCATATTTAACCGGCAGCTCGTCCTTGGCGTTGCCGATGTCCATGCTCTGGGAGGAAAGGATCAGCCTTTCCTTTTCGATATGAAATTTCACAGCGTTATAACGATCCTCTGTGAAGAGATTCATCCTCTTCATGGAATTGAGGAAAGGCACCCTTTCGATGGAAAGGCGCCTCTCTCGGCCGATTGAGCTCAGGATTCCCTTATAGTCGGGAAAATCGCCATTCATTAGACGAATGATCATTATCGTTTCCTCTGTCTTTAAAACCGCCTGTTTTTCCTCGAAACCGACGGCCACGATCTCGTTTCCTTCAGCGAGCTTGCGCATCTCCTGCACTCCTTTGCGGGGAATGATGGCTCCTCTGGCAAGCAACTCTCCCAGTCCGGTTTCCACTTCCTCCTCCATGAGAGACAACCTATGTCCGTCCGAAGAGATCATCTTGAGGACGCTGCTGCCGTCTTCCTCCTCTTCCTTTTGCACCAAGACCCCGGTGAGATTAAATTGACTTTCTCCTTCTTGGGCTATGGAAAAGTAAGTCTTATCGATGAGGTCTTTCAGCAGCTCGGCCGGCAGCGGGACCATTGCTTCCTCGTCGTAATCCGGAAAGGAGGGAAACTCTTCAGCCGGCATACCGGCCAGGTTGTAGTCGCTCGATCCCACCTTGATCTGGACCCAATTGTTGTCTCGCACCTCCATGCTCAGATGTTGAGCATCAGATTCCCTAACAATTTCAAAGAGTTTTTTTGAAGGAAGAGTGATCTTCCCTTCCGTCCGCACCTCGGCTGCCACCTGACTCCGAACCCCTACTTCCAAATCGGTGCCGGTGATATGGACGGCATCATTTCCGGTTTCGATGAGGACGTTGGAGAGAATGGCTATGGTTCCTTTTTTGCCGGTGACGTTTTGTAGCGATGCCAAGCTGGCCAGCAATTCCTCGCGGGAGAGATTGACGATCATCGACATGTGTGAACCTCTGTTTTTAGGTTTAGTATTTATATTTATTTAATTATGATTAGAAGGACTGTTAATTTGTTGATAAGCTTATCTATGGCTTGTTCCTTCGGCCTTTCCCGGGTTTGGATAAAGCGTTTGATAAGAAAGGAAAGAAGAAAATAATTCGTTTATCAACACATTATCCCTCAGAGTTGCACATCTTTCCCCCGGCAATGGATGAAGTTATGAAAAGGAGTTACCGAAGGGAAACGCGGTAGA
>JARRJE010000409.1:0-2488 GCA_037379765.1 Deltaproteobacteria bacterium | reverse complement strand
AAGGTGGGACGCCATCAGAGCCCGCTGATCCTTCAAAAATGCATCAACGCCGTCTTCCGCGACATTTTCTTCTAGCCAACTCACGAAGTTACTACCTGAATAGCCGGGGGAAGAGTCAGTTCCTGCCTCGGCGGTCCGGTCTTCCGTGACGTGAATGTTTTTCAGCTGTTCGGCGGAGAACTTCTTGCGGATTTTCTTGAGCGCCGCCTGAATGCTGTGGGTCGGGTAATTCTCATGGACGACGACCGACTCATCCTTGTACGCAGTCGCCACGAATTTCTGATCTTTGATCTCGAACCGGTGAGACCAATTGATCTCGATGGTCTCGGGATTCTCCTCCATCTCCAGCTCGATCTTCTCCCCGCTATCGGCTAAAAGCACCCCGTCCATGTCGCTCAACTCAAGGAGCCAGGCATCGCCCGCTTCCGTAGCAAAGAGCACGAACACGCCCAGGTGGAGGAGCATGGCTTCCTTTCTGGCTGCCGACTCCTGGATTTTCGCCACTTCCTCTCGCAGGGACACTTGCTGCGGTGTAGCCGCCTGAGGGGCGTTCTCATGTTGTTTGAGGTAGCAACATTTTTTGAATTTTTTGCCGCTGCCGCAGGGACAAGGATCGTTTCTGCCGATTTTCGCCATGTGGACAACCCTTTTATGATTGAGTTCTTACCCGGTTCCCTTCCCGACCGTTTGTTTCTTCTTTGATCCTTGGTGCCGCCTTTCTTGTCTTTGGCGGATACTCAAGAATTCATTTTCTAATACTCGGCGAGGCGCCATTTGTAAAGTTTCGCGAGCATTATCGGCCAGGAATTCTTGCTCAAGGGCGTCCGATATGCGCTCGCGTCAGCTTCGCTGTAATTTTCCATCTCTTCCCCGAATCTCTCTATCTGCCCATTTTGACCAATTTTTCCTGATCACAATAGTAGTCGACCAGCTGCTTGAAAAAATCGTCCCTACCGGTATAAATCCCGTTGCTGCTGTTGAGGATCTGCTGCAAGGCCTCCTCGAAACCGTCAACGCCGATGATATTGTCGCTGATCGGGCGGCCGCCGCATTGTCCCTTCAGAAGTTGCTCCATATATCGATTGACATTGGCAACATAGAGTTGATTATTCCGGAAGTGGACGTCCTCCTTCCTGGTCCGCTCGATATCACGATCCATCATCTGCCGGAGCTCCTGGCCGAACAGGTAGTCGTCGATGCGGCCGGCGATGAGGGTCGGCCCCTGAGTCGAGGCCCCCACATCTTTTTTGCCACCGGGGTTGGTGGTCACCGCCACAATCATGGTTAAGTTGCGATCGGCGTGGGCTGCCCGGTCCCGGTAAGGGTTGAAGTGACTCACGAAAAGAGAGGATTGCCCTTCAGGAGCCGTACCGGTTTTGCCCGAAACCAGGTTTTTGGCATAACGGAACACGGAGTGGATGTTGGCGGCAGTTCCGCGGTTGCACACCTCGTAGAGGGCATACATTTCCGCCTTCCGCTCCGCATTAGCATCGAAGAGCAGGATCGGCGATTTCTCCGCATCGGTGCGATGGTCGTATATCACTCGGCCGTTGACCCGGATCCGCTTAATGAAAGTGGGTTCCCGATAATAGCCGTCCAGAAAGGCATTGTAGACCCCCAGCCACTGCTGGACCGGCACTTCGGAGGCACCGATACCGAATGGCCAGTATCTGGCGTTTTCCCGGTTGTAATCGAGTCCGATTTCATCGAAGCCGGTGAGCATGGCATCGCGAAGGACCCGATTGGTATAGAGCCGGGCGAAAATGGTATTGATCGAGATCAACTGGGCATCGAGCAGAGAGTACTCCCGTCCCAGGTAACGATTCTCTCCCTGGCCGCGTTCGTCATAACGGTACCAGTTACGGGGCAGCCAGACATCCCTGCCGGCGCTTTCGACATACTTATATTCGAGGGGCTTATCGGCAAAGGTACTACTCAACGTGGCATTGGCGGCGACCATAGCGTAATAAGCAATCACCGGTTTGATCGTCGATGAAGGGGCTACCCGGGCCTGCTTGTTCATGAGATCGATGACCACTTTGCTCCCGCCTTCCTCGGCATCTTCGTTCTGCCAGAACTTCTTTCCCCCCACGTAGGCGACGATCTCACCCTGTTGGTTCATCATCGCCACCCCGACATTGAGATGCCGGTTGAGGTAGGCCATAAAGCCGGAAAAATCATGGTAAGGCGGCTCATGGTCGCCCTGACGGTAAAGTGCCAAGTCCTCGCGCCAGGTCGCCTGGTTGCGCACCCTCAGAATCTGCTGGTACCGATCGCTTTTGAGAAATTCGGCGATAATCTCCTTGATTTTCTTCACCAGGGGCAGATCGACCCCGGTCTCGATCACCACATCGCCCGGCACGTCCAGGAGAAGTTTCGATCCGGTGACTTTTCGGCCTTCGACCTGGTAAGAACGCGTGCACACCTCCCTGATCACGTTCCAGGAAGTCCACTCCTCTTTGCCGTACAGGGGGGAGCCGTATTCTCG
>JARRJE010000408.1:0-2498 GCA_037379765.1 Deltaproteobacteria bacterium | reverse complement strand
GAAAGACAAAAACCGCGGGTGTAAAGGCTCGACCATCGGCCAATCGTCAATTGAATTTCTCCCAAACCCCGATCAAACAAGGAATATTTGTGGACGAAAAAGAGCAGTTAAAGCAACTCCTTTTAAGCAAATCCTATCGCCAGGGGACCTTCACTCTTTCCTCTGGTCGTCAGTCCGACTTTTACATCGACGGCAAACAGACCACCCTCTCAGCCGAAGGAGCCTATCTCTGCGGCCGACTCCTGTTCGAGCTGATCCGTCGCCACCCTGAGCCCATCGGGGCCGTCGGCGGCATGACTCTGGGGGCCGACCCCTTGGTGACCGCCGTCAGCTTGGTGAGCTATCTGGAGAAAAACCCGATCCCGGCCTTCATCGTGCGTAAGGAACCCAAAAAGCACGGCACCGAAGATTATATCGAAGGCCGTCATAACATCCCGTCAGGCGCCACCGTGGCCTTAGTGGAAGACGTGGTCACCACCGGCGGCACTCTGCTCAAGGTAAACGACCGGGTGGAGGCACAAGGGTTCAAAATCGGGCTGGTAGCAGCTATTGTCGACAGGCAGGAAGGAGGTGCTGAAGCTCTCGCGGCGCGTGGTTTTCCACTGCAAGCGATCTTCACTCGAGAGACACTTCTGGCATGAGGAACGGTCGGGCCAGGCCTCGGCTGCTGGCCTGAATCTTCTGTTCGTCATCACAAATTTTAAATTTTTTCCCTCAAATTCAAGAAAATCGATGAAGTGTCCAAATTGTGAAGATCGGCTTGAAGTCCTGCGTATGTGCCGCCGAGTGCGGCTGCGTTGCCCTGCCTGCGGCCGGGAATACCAGGTCCATGAGGTGGCTCATCTTCTCGACGAGGAAACCGAGGCCATCCTCGAACGATACACCTGTATCATCTACGATTGACTTTCGAGCCCTTCCCCTTCCTTATCCGCTCCCGGCCCAAACATAATCTAGCTCATCGGCCCAAGAGGGCATTTGACTGTCCGAGCGTCGCTTCCCTACAATAATCATTGAACATTTAGCTCCCATTCCAGGGGGTCGGGTTGATTCTTTGGATGTCATACGGTTTTCCTGCGCCGCTGTTGCACCCCTCTCTCCGCCGTGAATGTTGAAAATGAAGAAACGATCAAAGTTGAGACCAAGATAAAGGGAGAGATCATGGGGGTCAAGCTCATCGACATCGATCAGGCCAAGGAGACAGCCACCGAAGATCTATTGAGGGACCTTGACACCTCTTTGGAAGGGCTTGCCGTACATACCGCCGAGACCCGCCTGGCCCAATATGGCCCCAATGCCCTGGAGGAGAAAAAGGTCCATCCCCTCCTTCAGTTCCTGCGATATTTCTGGGGGCCGATTCCATGGATGATCGAAGTAGCCGCCCTTCTCTCACTGATCGTGCGACACTGGACCGATTTGGTCATCATTGGCGTCCTACTGGCCTTCAACGCCATTGTTGGATTCTGGCAGGAATTTCAGGCCGCCAACGCCTTGGAGGCGCTAAAGGGCGAACTGGCTCTGGTGGCCAGGGTGCGCCGGGATGGCCGCTGGCAAAAAATTCGGGCCCGTGATCTTGTTCCCGGCGACATCATCCGGCTCGGGCTTGGCGATATCGTTCCTGCCGACGTGAAGCTTGCCCAAGGCGATTTTCTCATGGTCGACCAATCGGCTCTCACGGGCGAATCCCTTCCCGTAGAAAAAAAGGGGGAAGACATCGCTTACTCGGGCTCCGTGGTCCGTCAGGGGGAAATGGTGGCTCTGGTGGTGGCCACCGGCGCGCAGACTTTTTTTGCCCGCACGGCCAAACTGGTCGAGAAAGCCGGTGCCGTATCCCATTTCCAGAAAGCGGTGCTCACCATCGGCGATTATCTCATTTACTTGAGCATCTTCCTTGCCGTTCTCCTGGTTCTGACTCAACTTTTCCGAGGCGAGCACCCCCTGGTGATCTTGCAGTTCGTGCTCATCCTGGTGATTGCCGCCATTCCGGTGGCCATGCCGGCGGTGCTCTCGGTCACCATGGCCCTGGGCGCCCTCAAGCTCTCCCGCATGAAGGCCATCGTCTCCCGGCTCCAGTCCATCGAAGAAATCGCGGGCATCGACATCCTCTGCTCCGACAAGACCGGCACCCTCACCCAGAACCAGCTCACCCTGGGAAAGGTCCGGTGCTTTGCGGCTGCGGACGACCAGGAACTTATCCTGGCCGCCGCCTTGGCTTCCGACCGGGAAGGGCCGGATTCCATCGATGCTGCCGTGCTTGATGGCCTGAAATCGGAAAAAAATCTCGAAGGCTACAACCAGGTCAAGTTCGTGCCTTTCGACCCGGTGCACAAGCGGACCGAAGCCACGGTGCAGGGCCCCAACGGAGAGGAATTCCGCGTCACCAAGGGCGCCCCTCAGGTGATCATGGCCCTGAGCCCTCTCGATCCGGGCCAACAAACTGAGGCCCAGGAGGCGGTCGATCAGCTGGCGCAGAAGGGTTATCGCACTCTGGGGGTGGCGCG
>JARRJE010000407.1:0-2504 GCA_037379765.1 Deltaproteobacteria bacterium | reverse complement strand
AAACAGTGTAGCCCGTTATGCCCAGCCAGGGCCGAGCCACTCTGCCGGTGGTTATCAATTTCGTAGCCACATCTTTCGCCCGGTCAATAGGGATGGCAAATCCGATTCCCTGATAGCCGCCGGTTCGGCTGTAGATTGCTGTGTTGATGCCTATCACCTCACCGCTGGAATTGAGCAGCGGTCCTCCTGAGTTGCCCGGGTTTATGGCTGCATCGGTCTGGATCAGGCCGTCAAGCGTAGTTCCGTCCGGAGCTCGAATGCTGCGGTCGAGTGCGCTGATAACGCCCGTTGTAAGCGTGTGGGTAAGACCGAATGGGTTTCCTATCGCGATAGCCTTCTGTCCCACCTCCACCATATCAGAGTTTCCCAAAGGGAGGATGTGTGTAACTTCGCTTGCCGGGATTTTAATGATGGCCAAATCCGAGCGAGGATCGCGTCCTATCAGGGTGGCCTGCAGCTTTTTGCCGCTGGCCATTGTCACCGTAAGGCTTTGAGCATTGGCGGCCAAATGGTTGTTAGTCATGACATAGCCCGCCGGATCGATAATAAAACCGCTTCCCACGCCTTCCTGGGGGATCACTTCCATCCAAAAGTTCATTTTGAGCGTAGTGGCTACGATGTTGACTACGGCCTGGCGGGAGGAGCGAAATACATCGACGTTGATTTTTTCATCTCGAGATATCACAATAGGTCGTTCCGAACCGGGGATCATTGGACGATTGAAGGCAAGGTCCACCGGATCGGGACGTTTTTCAAACGAATGCCACAGCCATTCACGGTTATAGAGAACCAAGCCAGCCAGCACGATGATAAGCAGCAATGCAAAGGCTTTCAATCTTCCATGATGGTCGGTCACGATCAGGCGGCTCCTTTTAACCTTGAAGTGCGGCGATAGCTCGTTACATATTCTAGCAGAAAGCAGCAGTGGCGTCGATGTAGCGCTACCGTTAAGTGTTAGAAAATGATAGTGAATTGCGCGAATAATTGTTTCGTAGATGCATAAATCGGCGCCAGTATAAACATACCATAATAACGGCTACTTACCGGAAAAATGGGTTATGAAATTTCGGCCGGTAATGGTTGCTGCTGTGCAGGTTCAAATTCTTGAATCAAAAAAATGTAATAAAATAAGGTAGATACTTCTTTCATTGGTTTTCTCATTCAGTCGGTACAAATTTTTGTATTCTCTCCGCATGACTATAGCATCCAGCACCTTTGGAGCCGATTTGTAAGCTATTAATATAACGGGATAAAAATGGAATTAGCGCCTTTTGCCTGATTTGGCAGCATATTTGCTACGTAGTCGTCTGAAGGTCAAAGATAATTGACCCTCTTCATTCTCTTTTCTCTTTAGAAAGCTATCCTGGTCGGCCCAACCTGGTTAGCTTTCTTTTTTTAGTCAAGATGCTATTGATTTATTTGCGTTGTTTGTCTATATTGCTTTAGTTGCATTGCTCGGCGCAGTTAATGTTTTCTGGCTATTCCCAAAAAGTACCGAATCATTACCTTTATAGGGAGTATTCCTCCTAAAAGTCACATAAAAGTTCTGCTTATTCCCAAATGCGCGTTTTTTTGCGCTATATCTCTTGTCACTTGCAAGGAGATGTGATATCTATGAGCAATTGTAAGCCAATTTGGGGAGAGGTGCCGACATGAAAAGGATGGTTACCTGTTCAAACTGCGGGGCCAGCGGCAAGGTCGATATTAGCGATTTTAAACAGAAAGAAGTTAAGCTGCTGTGTCCAAAGTGCGGCGAGAAGTTTAAATATGTCATAGAGCTGAGGGATGTTCGCCGTATTGTCCCGCTGCCTATTGTGCAGATGCTTCCTTATGGGTCTTATACCAATGCAATGAACCGCAAGGGGATACTTTTGGATCTTTCTTTGGGCGGCATGAGAGTGAGAGTGGATCGAAACCCGCCTTCCGTGGGAGAACGGTTGAAATTGATATTTTCTCTACCGGGCATTGTCGAAGAGGTGAGAGCAGGCGGAGAAATCGTATGGGTGCGTCCGGTCGAAAACGAAGAAGCCCATGAATTTGGGGTTGAATTTTTTCAACTCGACGAATGCGATCGTAAGACAATAGGCTTTTTTATAATGCGCTAAAGAGCAAAACGTTCGCCGGTAGTGGAAAGTGAAATAAAGTGTTTAGCTTCCGTTTCCGACCGCGCCATTTGTGATCAGCCTTCCTCAGGGTAAAGCAGACAGGGCGCCCTAATATCCAGAAAATCCTCAATGCCTTTCGCCCATTCCCTCCTGATATCTTTCATTTCAGCCCCACTTGTTATCTTTTCCCGCAACTCGGAACTACCCAGGATCAGATCAATGGGGAGCCGTTCGTATTCGTATTCATACGGGGGGTCTCTCCAGGCAAAACTTTCCGGCCATAAGCTCAAAACATCCTGCAGCAGACAAAGACTGCAGAAATAGGGCTCATAAACATCGGGGTCGGTGACGTGAAGATGAAAACCTTTACAAAAAAGTCCCGCCCATTTATGAAAAGTA
>JARRJE010000406.1:0-4089 GCA_037379765.1 Deltaproteobacteria bacterium | reverse complement strand
GCAGCAGCTTGCCATTGGCCACGCAGTTGAGGGCCACTCCTCCTGCCATGACCAGATGATCGTTCCTGGTCAGCTCCCGGGTCGTTTCGGCCAACCGCAGCACGATGTCCTCAGTGACCTCTTGGACGGCCAAGGCCAGATCCATATGCTCCTGGTCGAAATCGCTCTCCGATTGCCGCCGGGGCAGACCGAAGAGCCTTTCCCAGGCCCGATCGTTACACATGGTAAGGCCGGTAGCGTAATCGAAATAATCCATATTCAGGAGGAAGGATCCATCATCGCGCAGATCGACCAGTTCAGAGAGGATCAGGCTCTTCCATTTTTCCACCTGCGGCGAGCCGGGCGTTCCGTAAGGGGCCAGTCCCATCAGTTTGTACTCACCGCTGTTGACCTTGAACCCGCAGTAATAGGTGAATGCCGAATAAAGCAGGCCCAGGGAATGGGGAAAATCGAGCTCCCGCAGAATCTCGATTCCGTTCTCTTTGCCGGAGCCGATGGTGCAGGTGGCCCATTCGCCGACACCGTCGACGGTGAGAATAGCCGCCTCGGAGAAAGGCGATGGATAGAAAGCGCTGGCGGCGTGGCTGAGATGATGCTCAGGAAAAAGGAGCTTGGGGGGGATGCCGCCGAGTCGCTCGAACTCTTTCCGCAGCATCTGGCGCATGAAGAGCTTTTCCTTGATCCAGACCGGCATGGCCGACAGGTAGCTTTTCAGCCCCCGGGGGGCGAAGCTGTGATAGGTTTCGATCAGCCGCTCGAATTTCAGGTAGGGCTTGTCGTAGAAAGCGACGGCGGTAACGTCCCCGAGCTCCAGCCCCGCCTCGTCCAGAACGTAGGCAGCAGCGTGGCGAGGAAAAGAGGAGTCGTGTTTCAGACGGGTAAATCTCTCCTCGTGGGCGGCGGCGACAATGTCCCCGTCCACCACCAAGGCTGCCGCACTGTCGTGATAAAATGCAGAGATTCCGAGGATAGCTTCCCGCATCATCCGGTATTCCTATTAAAAAATAGCGTAGATAAAGGGGGCAATGGCCGATCCTCCGGTCAGCACGATCAATCCCCCGAACAGCATCATGGACAAGATGATCGGCAGCAGCCAGAATTTTTTTCGGACCTTAAGAAATCCCCAGAGGTCTTTTAGAAAATCCATTCTTTTACTCCTCCATGTCGAGTTGATTGAGGCTTCCTTAAAGGAAGCTCGTTTGTGCCAGGAAAAGCCAACATTGTTGATGTTTTTTTATTTGCTCTGTTTGCCATTAACCGAAATGCCGTGTTGATAAATGACGCGCGAAAGCGGTTGACCCTCGGGGTTCCATGTGAGATCGAAGCCGTTAGGTACGCCTTGGTCGTAGTCAACGAAGTGCTTGAGCCGGCCATTCTCGTACCACTCCACTTTGATTCCGTCGGGGATAGGGCGTCCGTTGGAGTCGCGACGCACTTGCATCAAGCCCCGCGGCGCCAG
Source organism: Deltaproteobacteria bacterium (assembly GCA_037379765.1). Classification (GTDB taxonomy): domain Bacteria; phylum Desulfobacterota; class Desulfobulbia; order Desulfobulbales; family UBA5123; genus JAJYKH01. Next base: position 2,630 of record JARRJE010000406.1, on the reverse strand, counting down.
GGAAGGGTAGACATCAAGCAGTATTTCTGGGAGTTGCGGACTGGGGAGCTGCCTCCCCAGCAAGGGGCGAACCCGGGCCAGGGTATTTTGGGCTCGGGCGTTATTGGGATTCAGGCTCCCGGGGCCTTTTCAATGGCCGAATACAGCAGCTGCAGAGCTTCCCCCGTCTTCCCCTGTCTTTGATAAACGGACGTCAGGATGCTGGCGCTGTCCATGGCAACCTGCCGATATTCGCCGGCGGTATCGCAGGCCTGTCTGGCAAGCCGTGCTGCATCGTCGTTCTTCCCGGCCCATAAGAGAACGCGCGCCAAATTGGCCAGTGCCTGGCCGTGGGCTTTTTTATCGATACTGCCCTCGATTTGGCTGGCGACGGCGGCGATGGCCTGATCCCCCCAGCCGGGGCCGGGGCTTGCCAGCCCTTGATCGATCATGGACCGAACCAGGGCGACGGCCATGATCTTGTTCCCTTCAATGGTCGGGTGAACGTGGTCGAAAAAATACTCTTTGCCGGGAATGGGATACCCATGTTCGCTCTGCATGCGCTGGGCGAGCATGCCGATAAAATCGACCAAGGCAGCCCCCTGGTCATGAGCCACCTCACTGACGATGCGGCGCATCGGTGTCAAAGCCCTCAACGGGCAGACATCCTCGTCCCGAGCCCGCTGCAGGGTCGATAATGCTTCATCGAACCGGCCTAAGTTCAGCAGCACCCGGCCGCGCCGATACAGCAGCTCCGCATATCGTGGATCGAGAGCCACGGCTTTATCGAGAATATCAAGCGCTCCGGTCCAGTCCTTCAGGCTAATATCTTCCTTGGCCTTGGTCAGCATCTGTTCCGAGCGCTGCTGGGCTGCAGGGTCGAGTCCAGCGGTGTGTTGGCTCTTGAATGGTGAACAGTCCTTCAGGTTCGAGGCCGGAGTGACGAAGATGACCTTTGCCCCCACCGATCGGGCCAGCGCCACCATGCGTTCCAGGCTGACCCGGTAATGTTCCAGGATATTGGCCCGCAGCGGGTCATTCCGGAAGTATTGTTTCGGCCCGATTGATCGGTCGAGGATGGCATTCACCTCTCCGGCAAGCTTGGTACGCTTTTGGTCCTCAACTTGGGGATAGAACCCCAGGCGCTTCATCGCGGAAGTCATGGCCGCCCAGGTCCGGGTCCTCGCAAGCAGGGAAACGGTCGTCTGCACCGCGGGCGGGACATCCCGCAGCTTGCCGTAAGTGCGTTCTTCTAGAAATTCGTTGTGGCCGGTGTAAATGATAAAAAGATCCGGCTGGTATCGGATCAACTCCTCCATCAAGTGCGCCACCCGATAACTGGCGTAGCTGATACCGCCGGCGTTTATTACCTCCCAGCTTTTGCTCCCGTCCGCCTTCGGCAGCAACCTCCGCAGCCAGCCGGAAAAGGAGGTGGCATCATTGTATGGCCGACCGTAAGTGGTCGAGCCGCCGAGGCAGAAAATCCGATAGGTGGTCGGAGCTTTTTCCCGCGGAAAACTTTGTGAGTTGAAATAGTTCAGTTTATTGTCCGCAGTTACCAGTTTCTCCCCGCCGGGTGCGGGAACGAAAAGGGGGACATTGGAAGCAAAACCGACAAAGGGGTCCTCGGTCTCCAGGGCCGGTTTCACCCCGAATAAGGCCAGGCTGCCCTCGATCAGCAGAAAAAACAACAGGATGGCGACCAGAGGCAAGGTCAGGGCTTGCCAAAGCGGGACACGCCGATGGGTCTCCGATGATGAAGGAGACGCATCTGGACCAGGCTGCTTTTGGGAATGTTTTGTCATAAAAGGGTCTTCTTCGAAGTTAATAGCGTTGCGGCGCCTCAGTCTCGAGAATGGGCCATGGAGTTTGGTAAGTGGAAGAAATTTTTTACGAATCAGATGTAAGTTTCCGAAACGAATCGAAAGATCTCTGTTTTTTCGGCGGGAAAAAGGGCATCTGGAAATTGCTTGGCGAATTTCCTCCAACACCTCCACATCCTCTGCCGATAAGGAAACTTTCTTTTTCTAACTGAAATAAGAGTCCGTTGCCACGAATTTTGATGGAAATCCGCTCCGTCTGTTTGGAAAGGAAAATTGATCTGAGATGATATTCAAGGTAATTTTGGGCAGTTGTAGGTATTTGAGGATAATGGGCAAGGCAAAGAAATCCTGGCGTACGGGAAAAGCCTGCCAGGTCTTTGGACGACTCGCTTTCCACGTTAATCCGGTGCTCGGGTCACCGGCACATTCAGGTTGTTTTCTCCTCTGCAATCTACCCTGCAAGGATAGTGCCTCGAGTCAACATCGAGGTCGGAGGGCCAGGAAAGATGAAGATTCCCAACTGACTGCCGGCTGTGGTTTGTTTTTCCCGCCTCGCCAAGAAGATAGGCCGGCTAAATCGGCCTGAAAAATCCCGAATCAGGTTGGGGAAATGGCTAAATTTTTTGGAGGCGGCGGTCGGAAAAAATACGGAATGGGGACGGGGTGCGGCGGGAAATGCCCGCTGTGACGCGACTTCGGAAAACTTTTCCTGGGGAGGCATTTCGGGAATAACCATTGCTAGAGTCATTATGATACACAGGGGAAGGAGAGATAAGCTATGGAACAAGAAATGAATAGAATCCTGATCGTCGATGACGACCAGTTGAT
>JARRJE010000405.1:0-2518 GCA_037379765.1 Deltaproteobacteria bacterium | reverse complement strand
GAGTCACCGGAGAAACCGAATTCGGCGGCCATTCCCTCATCGTGGCCCCTGATGGAGCCGTTCTCCATGAAGCGGGGGAAGAGAAAGAGGCGGCAGGAATGATGCTTGCTCAGGAGCCACTCGCCGAGTTGCGCGGCCGGTTCAATACAGCGGCACCCACCCCATACGGGTCTCCTGACACCAACAAGATCGTGTCCCTATCGGAGTTGCTGGCAGCGCGCCAACGCTGCCGGAAGCTGGGTAGAAGGGTAGTGTTTACCAACGGCTGCTTCGACATCCTCCACGTGGGTCACGTCAGTTACCTGGAAGCGGCCCGCCGCCAGGGAGATCTTTTGATTGTAGGGATCAACAGCGATGCCTCGGTACGGGCAATCAAGGGACCGAGCCGGCCGGTGAACCGGGAGGCCGACCGGGCCCGCCTTCTGGCCGCACTCGGCTGCGTGGATTACATAGTGCTTTTCGATGAAGAAACACCGCAGCGACTGATAGGCGCCCTGTTGCCCGATGTCCTAGTCAAAGGCGCCGACTGGCCGGTGGAGCAGATCGTCGGGGCACAGGAGGTGCTGGCCGGTGGCGGGCGGGTGGCCAATATCCCCTTAGTGGCTGATTTTTCCACCACTGGCCTGATCGAAAAAATCAAACGGAAGGGATATGACAGCTGATAACCGGTCCTTGCCCTTCAGGAGCAAAGCTCCTGCCAGCCAGAGGGCATATCCGCCTCCGCCAAGCCGAGCGACGCGGCGAAATCCGCCAGAACGGCGGCGGTGCAGTTGACCGAAGAACTGCACCCGGCATGGACATCCACCGATTCCCGCGCCAGAAAAAATTGCATCGCGGCAGCAAATTCGCCTCGGAGTTGTTCGACATCAAAGTTCATCTTCCGGCAAAACCGGACCAAGCGGTTCCAGTTGACGGCCGCCCGCGCCAAGCCCCGGTAAATCGACTGGTCCCGGTTCCGGGGATCGAGATCCCGATGGATGATCTCTTGATACCGAGCGAGCGCTTGCTCCGCCAGCAGGTCGACATCTCGGGGATCAAGATCCAGGCCAGGGCCTTCCGGGTCATCGGTGAGATAGTATAGAGACCCGTGCAAGGCCACCTCCGGAATTTCGCCCGAGTTGCGGACCAGCAGTTTTTCTTCCGACAGCAGAAATTCTTTATCTGCCACTTCTTCCACTTCTTGGCTTCCCTTTTTCCGAATTTAACGAGGTTTTTAATGGCTCCTTCTTCGCATACCGATAACAAAGGAAATGCGGCATCTAACCCTGACGAAATCGGCCGTTCCCGAATTTTCCATTAAAGCGGCGCTGCCATCTTACCGATGTGAAGGGAAAAATATGGCGGTTTCGTATCCCGGCGCCGGCCGCTCGGGCGAACTGGCACCATAACTCAAGAGTTAACCGCTATGCAACCACGGGAATTTCGCTTTATCCGGCGGCCAATCGCCAAAATTCTGTTGCCGTTCCTCATCGGCGCCGGCTTGTTCGTCGGTGCTCCAACCGCTCATGCCTTCTGGCCATTTCGCTCCACGGCCCCCGAACCAGCCCGAACCCCCTCCCCCGCTCCTGATCAAAAAGAACTTAGCTCCTTTACCGGCACCATCGACCGCATGGCCGAGCAGCTCGTTACTCATCTGCAGGAGAATGAATCCACGCACGATCCTCTAGCGGAAGGAATCGTGGTCTGCTCCTTTGTCGAGCTCAAGAAACTCGCGAATACCTCATCTTTCGGCCGCTATGTGGCCGAGCAGCTGATGAGTGAATTCCAGCAGCGGGGCAACCGTGTGCTGGAATTACGCAAATCGACCAGCATTCTAGTACAAGAAGGACGCGGTGAGTACGGCCTTTCCAGAAACGCCGAAGAAATCCCGGGAAGGGTCGCCAGCGGTGCCATGCTCACAGGCACTTATACTGTGGCAGGGAATCATATCCTGGTTAATGCCCGCCTCATCGACAACCGGACAGCAGCCCTTCTTTCGAGTGCCACCGCCGTTTTTCCCATAGACCGCCTCACCGCCAGCCTGCTGGCCGATCGGAGCTTTGCCGCCAGCGACCCCGTCTCCAATGAAGTGATCTATCTCAAGCGTCTCGAGATGTGAGGATATGCATCGATTTTCAGGAGGAAAAATGGTCAAGTCTTTCCCTTGGGCCGCCTTGGGTCCGGCCTTGCTCCTCGTTCTAAACATCTCCTGCGCCCCGGCGTATCCGACGGCAGCCGCTCCTTCACCCGCAGCGCCGGCCAAACCCTCTTTGGAGTCGCCTTCCTCCACTCTGGCCCGGCAGGAAACCCATCGATGTCCTCCTAAAGAGGCCGACTCCTTCGGCACCGAAGCCCGCCTCTCCGAGATCTGCAAGCAGGCGGCCGGCAAAGTTTATTACGAGCTGAAAGAAAAGGGCAAACAGCAGCTAAACGGCAGAGTGGCGGTGGTATCGGCAGTGCCCCTATCGGATTTTAAACGGGAAACCGAATTCGGCCGCCTGATGGCGGAAGACCTGCTGACCGATCTGGCCGATCGGGG
>JARRJE010000404.1:0-2546 GCA_037379765.1 Deltaproteobacteria bacterium | reverse complement strand
GGCCGCGGCAGGTAGAGGTCCCGCAGCTCCGCCAAAAGCTCTTCTAGGCGCCGGGTCTGGGCGACGATGGTTTCCAGTTTGGCCCGGCGCTTGTCGTCTTCCGCTTTTTTCAGCAGTTGCTGGGCCAGACCGCCGATAAGCAGAAGCGGGTTCTTGATCTCGTGGTTGATCTCGGCCACGATCTGTCCCAGGGACGCCAGGCGCTCCGCCCGCGCCACCTGGTCTTTCAAGTCTCTGGTCTCGGTCAGGTCGCGAATGATGGCCGTGAAGAAAAGCCGTTCCTCCACCTCTGCCACCGAAAAAGAGAGCGAGGCAGGAAAGATCCTGCCGTCCTTGCGCATGGCTTCAAATACGGTCTCATGGCCGATCAGCCGCGGCTCCCGGGTCCTTTTAAAACGCTCAACCGCCTGCTGGTGGCCTTCTCGGCATCTGGGGCCCAGGATCAGCCGCAGGTCGGAGCCAACCACTTCTTCCCGACTATAGCCAAAGATTCGCTCTGCCGCCCGGTTGAAGAAGACCACTGTGTGGTCTTGGTCGATGGTGACGAAGGCCTCGGTGGTGTTTTCGATGGCGCCGGTGAGGATGCTCAGCAGGTGGGGCTGACGATTGTTTTCGGCCATTCTTTCTCCTTATGCGCTCCGGGCCAGGGACAGCGGCTCCTGCTCAAGGAGATCGATCAGCTTGCGGTGGGGGGCCGGAAAGGCAAGTTCCGCCAGCTCCTCCCAAGCGGCCCAGCGCCAGTCCTGGGCGGCGTGGATGACAGGCCGGGCGGTGAAATCGGTCAACTCGCAGAGAAAACAGTGGAGGGTCACCCGGTAGCGGGTGTAGCCATGCTTGATCACGGTGATCCTGGTGGTGGGGTGGACTCGGAGCTCGGTTTCTTCAAAAAACTCACGAGCTACCGTTGCTGCAGGCTCCTCGCCGGGCTCGACCTGGCCGCCGGGAAATTCCCATAGGTTGGCCCAGACCCCTCCGGCCCGCCGCTTTTGAATAAAGACCCGATCCTGGTGGATGAGGACGCCGTTCGCTACCTCGATAGGGATCATGCTGTCGGTGGTGCCGGGCACGGGCCGGTCGGAGACGATTCCCAGCCGTCGGCTCTCGCAGGTGCGGGTAAGTGGACATTCCTCGCAGCGGGGCGATTTGGGTAGGCAAACCAAGGCTCCGAGCTCCATGAGCGCCTGGTTGAACCGGCGCGCCTCGCCTGGCGGCAGGAGCTGAGCCGCCTTCCGCTGGATAAACCGCCGGTTTTCATTTGTCTTCACTGGCGAATCGAGATCGAAAACCCGAGCGAAAACCCGTTCCACGTTGCCGTCTACCACGGGGCAATCGTGGTTGAAAGCGATACTCATGATGGCGCCGGCCGTATAAGGCCCTATACCGGGCAGAGTCAGCAGGCGATCGTAATCAGCGGGCAGCCGGCCATTCCATTGCTCGACCACGATCTTCCCTGCCTTCAGGAGCTTGCGCGCCCGGCTGTAATAACCGAGTCCTTCCCAATGCTTGAGCACCTCCTCCTCGTCGGCCCGGGCCAGGGCGACGAGGTCGGGGAACCGTTGCAGCCAGCGGTTGAAATAAAGGACCACTCTTTCCATCTGGGTCTGCTGCAGCATGATCTCGGAGACCCAGACCTGGTAAGGGTCATAGGTGCGGCGCCAGGGCAGGTCGCGGGCATGAATGGCAAACCACGCGAGCAGTTTTTGGGAGAGATTGTTCATCTATTGATTGAAACCCATTTCTTTTTTTCCCAGCAGCTCCCATAGGAGACCGGCCGCCACTAGGCACTCCACCCCGAAGGGGAGGTAACCGGCATAGCCGAGAAGCGGCATCTCAAAGAAGTGGAAGCGCCCCACCAGGGGGACCGTATATTCCCAATGGGCCAGGCTCCGCCAGTTCCAGAGTTCCCAGAAGAAGCCGCAGATCAGGGCGGCCAGGGCCGGCAGCCACACCGGCCGCCAGTCGCCTCTGCGCAACGGAGCCAGGATGATTTCCTCGCCGCTGACAATCTGCATTCCCAGGATCAGCATGAGGGGCGCAAGCCACAGAAGCGGGTAGAGAACATCCGGCCAGATGCCGATCCCTAACAGCCCGCCGACGGCTGCGATCAGGACCAGCCAGGCCAAGAATCGGGGCCTGGGCAGGTGAAGGGGAACGAAACACGCCAGCGGCCTAATCAGCCGGGGGAAGGTGGCGAGCAGGCCGGTGGTGCTCAGAACAGCCGGCAGCACCGTTGAAAAACTAATCGTTGCTTCAAGAGCATACCTCACCGCAGAGAGGTTGTCGATGCTCACGTAATGCCAGTTCTGCACGAAGCGGTTGAGGTATTCGAAGAACCACCAGAAGAGGGCACTGGCCGGAAACAGGGTAAGAAAAAAGGAGGGGGAGTCAGTCAGCAGGCTGCCGCCCCGGCGGAGTTGGCAGAAGCCGTTGACCGTGAGGATGTAACCCAGCCACAAGGGAGTGAACGTGTATGTCTGGAGGGGGGCGAACCAGGAAAAGCGGCTCCAGGCGAGCAGCCAGAAAAGGGCGATGAGGGCAAGGCCCAG
>JARRJE010000403.1:0-2551 GCA_037379765.1 Deltaproteobacteria bacterium | reverse complement strand
CCCTCAACTCGTAGCCGTTGTCGTAATCGTTATCGTAGCCGGTTTGTTTTCGATTACGATGACGACAACGAAATCTCTTCGCTGACAACGATTGAAAATAAGCTTCTAAAACGCCAGGGACTCCTGCCAGGCGGCCTTGAGATCGGCCAGGTGCTCGGTCAGGATCGGGGCGCCGCTCAGGCCGATGAGCGCGAGCACCGGCTCGGGGCTTACCTCGCCTATCCGGCCCCAGCCGGTGCGGCCCATGATCGCTTCAAAGCGGGCGGCTTTCTCCGGCGGTACGGTCACCAGGAAGCGGCTCTGGGATTCGGCAAAGAGCAGGAGATCATCCCGGTCGAGATCCTCGGCGGGCACCGTCCGCAAATCGACGGCGAGGCCGAGACCGCCGGCAAAGGCAGTTTCGGCCAGGGCGACCCCCAGGCCGCCGTCGGAGCAATCATGGCAGGAGGCGACTAGCCCCTCCTTGATCGCCTGGGCCAGAGCCCGGTAGCGGGGAAGGGCCTCTTCAGCCCTCACTCGGGGCACGCTGTTGCCGACCGCCCCGAGTTGGGCGAAGTATTCGGAGCCGCCCAGCTCCCGGTAGGTGGTGCCGAGCACATACACCACATCGCCCGCCTTCTTGGCATCCATGGTCACTGCCCGCTGCACGTCGTCGATTTTTGCCATCACCGAAAAGAGCAAAGTCGGCGGGATGGAAATCTTGGTGCCGCCCACGATGTAGTCGTTTTTCATCGAGTCCTTGCCGGAGATGCAGGGCACCCCGTAGGCGGTGGTGTAATGATAAAGGGCCTGGTTGGCCCGCACCAGCTGGGCCAGTTTGTAAGGGCCGTCCGGGGTCTTCTCGGAGAGAATGGGATCGCACCAGCAGAAGTTGTCGAGCCCGGCCATCACTTCGAGCCCTGCGCCCACGCAAAGGGCGTTGCGCACCGCCTCGTCGATGGCGCAGGCGGCCATGTGGTAAGTGTCGAGATCGGAATAGCGGGGGCAGATGCCGTGCGAGATGACCATCCCTTCAAGGGAATCGAGCACCGGCCGCACCACCGCCGCGTCCGACGGCCCGTCATTGACCACGCCGGTAAGGGGCTTTACTACCGAGCCGCCCTGCACTTCGTGGTCGTACTGGCGCACCACATATTCCTTGCTGCAGATGTTGAGGCGGCTGAGCAGTTTTTTCAGCTCCTTACCGAGATCGGGGACTGCTGGCAACTCCGGCTCGGGGAAGGTCTTGGGCTCCCACCGGGCGACCATCTGCATGGCGGGCAGTCCTTCATGGACGAAATTCGTATCGAGCCAGGCGATGGTCCGCCCCTCGTAAAGAATGTGGATCTTCCCTGAGTCGGTGAAAGTGCCGAGCACCGTCGCCTCCACATCCATCTTGGCGCAAAGGGCCAGAAACTCCTCGATCTTTGCCGGCGACACCGCCAGAGTCATCCGTTCCTGGGCCTCGGAGACGAAGATCTCCCACGGCTGGAGGCCGGCGTATTTCAAGGGGGCCCGGTCCAGGTGCAGTTCGAACCCGCCGGTATCCTGGGCCATCTCCCCGACTGAAGACGACAGGCCGCCGGCGCCGTTATCGGTGATGCAGTGGTAAAGGCCACGGTCCCGGGCTTTGAGCAGGCAGTCGAACATCTTTTTCTGGGTGATGGGATCGCCGATCTGAACCGCGGTGGCTGGCGACCCCTCGTGGAGCTCTTCCGAAGAAAAAGTGGCCCCGTGGATGCCGTCTTTGCCGATGCGGCCGCCGGTCATGACAATGAGGTCGCCGGCTTGTGCTTTTTTGCGCTCCGAGGGCTGGCCGTTGACGGTGGCGGGCATGATTCCCACTGTGCCGCAGAAAACCAGGGGTTTGCCGGCAAATCGGTCGTCGAAGACAAGCGAGCCGTTCACCGTGGGGATGCCGCTCTTGTTGCCGCCGTGCTCCACCCCCTCGCGTACCCCTTCGAAGATGCGCTTGGGATGAAGGAGCCGCGCCGGAAGCGGCTTGTCGTAGAAGGGGGTGGCAAAGCAGAAGACGTCTGTGTTGCAGACAAGCTTGGCCCCCATGCCGGTGCCGAAGGGATCGCGGTTGACCCCCACGATGCCGGTGAGCGCGCCGCCGTATGGGTCGAGGGCCGAGGGGCTGTTGTGGGTCTCCACCTTGAATACCAGGTTCCACTCCGGACTCCAGCGGACCACCCCGGCGTTGTCCTTGAACACCGAGAGGCACCAATCGTTTTCGCCCATCCGAGCCCGGATCTCGTTCGTGCTTTTTCTGATGTAAGTGTCAAAGAGGCTCTGAATGGTGGTCCGGGTGCCTTCCGAAATGTTTTCGTAATCGATGTCGCCGTTAAAAATCTTGTGTTTGCTGTGCTCGGACCAGGTTTGGGCGAGCATCTCGAGTTCTACATCGGTGATTCTGGCGGAAAGCCCTGCCTCCTTGCGGGCGGCGTGCACCTCGGGCCGGGCGAGATAGGCGCGGATGAGCTTCATCTCATCGAGCGAAAGGGCCAGAACGCCTTCCCGACTGATGCGGATGAGCTCTTCGTCGGCCACATCAAGATCGACCTCCGCC
>JARRJE010000402.1:1067-4111 GCA_037379765.1 Deltaproteobacteria bacterium | reverse complement strand
GCCGCGCATATGTCCCGGCCGGGCGCCGGGCTTCAGGTGATCGCCCCATCTCGTTCAGTTCGTGCCGAATTTCCGAAGTCAGATAGAATGTGTCATTCGGTTGATATGAATCAAGAAAATCTCGATTGTAACCAACAGGACGACGGTTCTGGAGCGGCTGGCGGACGGCCTGTTTTAATATTTCTCCTTCCGACGATAGCGGGATGTAGATTTCTCCGCGTCCTTCCATTTTTGGAACAGGCGGAGCGACAAGACTCTCACCGATGATAACCGGAAGACGATAGCGGCTTGCCCGAGCCCGACCTTCGACTATGAGCCGTTTCTGCTCGACAAGCAGCGCTAATCGGCGTTGCAAAGTACGGCGTGGCACTTTTTCTTCCAGTGCTCTTTGAATCTCTTCGATTCCGGCACCGCCAGGAAAAGTGGCAACCGCTTCTACAATGACATTCAATTCGTTTGGCGAGATACGTTTTGGCATGATTTGCCAAAGCGTTATGCAGGAAATGGAAAACTACGACCAGATTCAAGAGGCCAGGGCGCTACTCAAGATTCTCACGCTGGGTATCCGCCAGATTGAAGAGGGCAAAGTCCAGCCGGCCGCCGATGTCATCAAGCGGTTGCGGAAGCGCCGGCAAGGACCTTTTTCCTTCTTGAAGTGTACACAATAAAAGTGTACACTTCTGTTTATCAATAGAACATCAGACACAACTATTCTCAGGGAGAGCACGGTGCGAGAAGTCAATGTCAAGGAAGCACGTAAGCATATAAGCCGTCTTTTGGATGCGGTGTTGGCAGGCGAAGAGGTCATCATCAGCCGGCGGGGCAAACCAGTCGCGCGGTTGGTGGAAGTCGACGCTCAGGAAAAAGAGCCTTTGCGGTTCCCAGACCGTCGAGAACTTCGGGCCAAGCTGCCTGCGGCGCGACAAAGCAGCGCCTCTCTGGTTCGGCAGATGCGTGATGAGCGGGGATAGGATTTATTTCGATACCAGCGCCCTCCTCCCCTACTACCGGGAGGAACCGGTGAGTCAGCAAGTGCAGGATCTTCTGGTCGGGTCGCGGCCGCCGATCCTGATTTCTGACCTGACAAGGGTGGAGACGGCCTCAGCCGTTGCCCGTTGGGTAAGAATGGGCGAGATCAAAGAGTCGCAAGCCGGCCTTCTCGAAAACACCTTTGCCGGAGATGTCGACTCCGGGCTCTTCCTGAGCAACCCTTTGACTCCAGGGCATTACCGGCAGGCGGAGAAATGGCTGAATGCCAGGAAAACCGCCCTCCGCAGCCTTGACGCCCTGCACCTCTCCTGTTGCTGGAGCCTGCAGGCCAGGCTCATCACCTGCGACACGGTCATGCACCAGGCAGCCGAGACTTTGGGAATGGAGAGCGTCTGCATCCTCCCGCCTTGAGTGTTCCCGAAGGATCAAAAATATCTCCTTAATGATTGTCACTCCGGCAGCTCCGTGCCCCGGTTCATGATCTCCACATATTCCGAGTAGCTGAACAGGCGATTGCGCTTCCGGGCGGTCAGTTCCTGGACAATGCCAAGTCGCTCGAGATGTGACAGAGCCTTGTTGACCGTAGCTGGGGTTATCCCGGTTCTTTCTACGAGCCAGCCCGGAGTCGCGATGGGATGCACAAGCAACTCTCGATGCACCTCAAGGGTCGAGGTGGCAGCCCTGCCAATCCCCCTGATCCTGTCCTGATCCCTGCTTGAAAGGTCAAGAAGCTGCCGGGCCGTTGTTACCGCTTGGGTGGCGGTGACCACGATCGCCTCGGCGAAGAAGTCAAGCCAGGCCTCCCAGTCGCCGGTCAGGCGCACATTGTCGAGCAGCTCGTAATAGTACCGGCGGTTGGTTTTAAAATAGAGGCTTAGATAAAGCATCGGCTCCCGCACTACTTTCTGCTCACAGAGGAGCAGAGTAATCAGCAGGCGCCCCAGCCGACCGTTGCCGTCCAGAAAGGGGTGGATCGTTTCAAATTGCACATGGGCCAGGGCCGCTTTGAGCAGGACTGGGGTCGGCTCGGGCTGGTCATGCAAGAACAATTCAAGCTGGCCCATACACTCCAGCACCTTTTCGGCCGGCGGCGGAACAAAGGCGGCGTTCCCGGGCCGGGTGCCCCCGATCCAATTCTGGCTCCTTCGGAACTCCCCCGGGTTCTGATTGCTGCCACGGCCTTTGGTCAGCAACACCTCATGGATTTCCCTGATCAATCGCAGGGAAAGAGGGAATCCTTCCGCCAGCCGGGACAGTCCATGATTGAGGGCGGCCACATAGTTGCTGACCTCCCGTACGTCGTCCAACGGCACCCCCGGCTCTTGGTCGAGCTCGAATAAGAGCAGGTCCGAAAGAGACGACTGCGTCCCCTCGATCATGGAGGAGAGAACCGCCTCCTTGCGGACATACATATAAAGAAAGAGAGAGGTGTCGGGCAGGAGCGTGGAAACGCTGTCCAATCGCCCCAGAGCCAGCAGGGCTTGATCGAATTTGCTGCGCAGCTCGGGATTCCAATCGATGGGCGGAGTTGGCGGCAAAGGAGCGGGGACAAAGGCCTTAACTTTTTCACCAGCCGTCGACACCGCCACGTAATGTCCTTGGAGTTTCCGCTTCATGCCTTCTCTTGAGTCTAAAATAACCCTGGCCTTTATTTTAATTTAACCGTATTTCCTAAAATAATGGAACATGGGATAATAAACAAGTGCTTTTGGCAAATCGGCGGAGCAAAATATCCCTGGATGCGGGCAAAAAAGAAAACCCAGCGGCGCAGAGCGTTCAGGACAATAGCAGCAGGAACGGATGGTCAGGGCGAATTGGGGAGGTAGAATGGCTGAAATCACGGTGGGCCATAAACGCCCTGCGCCACATAGATAATCCGGCCTTGTTGCCTGAGTCTGCTGGTTGTGGCGTAAATTTTGGTGCGTTTAAAACCGGTTGCCTCTTCCAGGATGGTCACAGTGACGCCGCTGGGGTTCTGCCTGACGATTTCCTCGATCCATTCGGCAGCGGTCCGGGGTTGTTTTGCCCCAGAGGCTTTTTCGGCCGCCGGGGAA
>JARRJE010000402.1:0-1057 GCA_037379765.1 Deltaproteobacteria bacterium | reverse complement strand
TTCGGAGAGGTTTCTTGGACGTCCGGCGCTTGGCCGTCGCGCTGAAATCCGGCTTTACATCCATGTCGATGCCGAAGAGCCCTGAGAGGTCGGCATCGTCGAGCATCCTGGAGCTCTTCCTGTCCGCCCTGGCCAGCAAATCGCCCGTTTTTCCCTGAACCGCCTGGGCCACAAGCTCTTCGGTGTCGGCCTGCCGCAGGGTAAAGAACAGGAGCGGATCTTCATCGAGGCGGGCCCCGATGCCATAGAGGGTGGCCGCCACATGCTTGCACATGTAAGCCCAGTCCGGGCAGGAGCAGTCGAAGCTGATCTCCTTCGGGGTCGGGAACAGTCCCTTGCCTTGGGCCAGAAAGATTTCACCCAGGGCCTTGGGAAACTTGCCGGCCAGAAGATCCGGCAGGGAGCGCAGCTCACCCTGGCACTGTTTTCTAATCTGGTTCCAGTTGGCCTTTTTCACCGGCGCAATACGGACAACCACCTCGTAGGGTTTGGCCCTGGTCCCCTGGACCAGGGCGCTCACCCGGCCGCCCTCAATCCTAAGGTCCAGAACGGCGCCGTGGCGCACATAGCTCTTGCCCCGGCCGATGCGGTTGCTGTAATCGGCATAACGCTCAAGATTCTTGTTCCAGGACTTGCCCCACCAGGTGCGGGCCAGCGTATTGCCTTGGATGACGACAGGCGTAATACCAGGCCTCTTTTTCTTGAGCTGTTGCAGTTTCTTTTCCGCCTTGGCCTTTTTCTCGGCCACCGTAACGTATTTGGGAAATCCCCAGTAGCTCATTTTTATTCTCCACGGGGACAGAAAGATTTCACAAAAGGCCGAAAAAAATTCAGTCTCCTGCTTCCTATATTTGCAGAGTGAACAGTTCGAACAGTTCCTCGTTGCTCATTTCGGTGAGCCAGTTTTCGCCGGAGGCGGCAACCACCTCGTCCGAGAGTTTCGCCTTCGCAACCAGCATCCGATCGATTTTTTCCTCAATGGTGCCCTTGGTCAATAACTTGTGGACCATGACATTTTTCTTCTGGCCGATGCGAAAGGCCCGGTCGGTGGCCTGGT
>JARRJE010000401.1:0-3917 GCA_037379765.1 Deltaproteobacteria bacterium | reverse complement strand
TTCCCTCCCGACTTGAATGAAGATCGACTTGAGATCGGTCTCCGCTTCCGGCCCGGGGAGATCCTATGAGGTAAAGAGGTTTTCAATCGATCATGTTACGGAAGATCAGTATCCTGCTTTTCTCGCTACTCGTCGTATTTCTGATGCAGGTCGCTCCTGCTCAGGCGCGGGTTTATCTCGACATTACTTCCGCCGAAGCCCGCAAGGTGCCGGTGGCCGTCCCCTATTTCGAAGACAAGGCCCTGCCTGGGCAGAACCACGAGGCAGGCCGCAGGATGGCCGACCTCATGACCCGCGCCCTGGATTTTCACGGCTTCGTTTCAGTCATTCCGCCCGAGAGGTACGCAGGCCGGCAGGATACGGATTGGCAGGCCCTGGGTGCTGAATTCGTCGTGCTCGGCGATTATAAGAACAGCAAGAATGGAATCGTGCTCGATCTGCGGCTGAATGATATCCAGGAGCGGCGAACGATTCTCGGACGCCGCTACCGCGGGCCCTACGATCAATATGGGAAAATGATCCGGAGATTCTGCGACGAGTCCATATACAAACTGACAGGCGTATGGGGAATCAGCAATACGAAAATCGCGTTTGTCTCCGATGTCAGCGGCTTCAAGGAGATCTGGCTCGCCGACGTGCTCGGCAAGAAAATACGCCAGGTCACCCGGCATCGCAACCTGACGGTCTCCCCCCGATTTTCTCCGGACGGCCGATGGCTCGCTTAGACCTCTTTCCACCGGGGCAACCCCGACCTCTACGTGACGGACCTCACTCAGGCAATGACCACCCGACCCATCTCCCGGCGAGAGGGGCTCAATATGGCCCCCGCCTGGTCGCCGGACGGCAAGACCTTTGCCATCACGCTGAGCAAGGATGGCAATCCGGATCTGTATCTCATGAATACCAAGGGGAAAATCATCAAGCAGCTGACCAGAAATGCTGGTCTCAACGTTTCTCCCTGCTGGTCGCCGGACGGCAACCGACTTGCTTTCGTCTCCGACCGTTTAGGCAGCCCGCAGATTTACATTATGGATATAAGAAATACAAGGGTTCGCCGCCTCACCTATCAGGGCACCTACAACACCTCCCCGAGCTGGTCGCCCCAGGGCGATTTGATCGCTTATGCCGGCAGCTACCAAGGTCATTATCATTTATTCACCATCAGCCCTGAGGGAGGAGCACCGACGCGGGTCACTCATTCTGCGGGCGATCATGAGTCTCCCAGCTGGTCGCCTGACGGCCGCCAGCTTGTTTTCGCCCGCAAGCTCAACGATAAGCAGCAGATCTGCGCCATTTTCCGCAACGGCAGCGGTCTGCGGGTGCTCTTTCCCTCCATGGGCTTCTGCAGCGAGGTTCCTCTTATGAAAAAAGTGTACCCTCTCCTCTTTCTTCTTACTCTGACCCCGTTCCTATGGCGGTGCGCCTCGCAGCAGGATGTCCAGAGCATGGAGCTACGGGTGCGGACCCTGGATAACCGCCTGGTAGACCTGAACCGAAACATCGACAATCTCGAGAACCGAACCAGCAGCATGGCGGCCATGAGTAGCAACTTGGACAGCCTGCAAAGCGAGTTGCTGCAGCTCAAGGGGCAGGTCGATGAAAACGCTCACTTTTATAAGAATTCCGAGCAGGAAAGCAACCATCGCTTCCAGACCATGCAGCAGGAATATGAGCAACGCTATCAAATGCTGAGCAAAGATCTCAAGCAGCAACTGGCTCAACTCGCTCAGCAGAACGAAGAACTCAAAGGCCAGCTTGCCAATCAGATCGCTACCCTGGAAACCGAAATCCATCAGCTGGATACGAAATTGGGACAGGCTACGACAGGATTGGAAGAGATACGCAGGGGGCGAGCCAAGGATGCAGCCGAGAGGGCGGCGAGAGCGGCCAAAGCGGCGGAAGAGGCCCGGCAGCGGGCAACCAGGGCGGAGGAGCCCCGGGAGATCGCTCCCGCACATCCTCTCAAAAAGATGAACGGAAAAGGAGAGATCTCGTCAGCAAAAGCTGCTACTGCTTCCGTAAAGACAACCGGCAAGAGCGGCGGCAATGATCTTTACAACAAGGCTTATTCGCTTTTCAAGGCGGAGCGTTTCAAAGAGGCCTACAATGCCTTCACTGATTTTATCGCCAAGAATCCCAGCAGCACGCTGGTGCCCAATGCTCGCTTCTGGCTCGGTGACAGCTTGTACAACCAGAAAGAATACGAGCTGGCCATTCTGGAATATCAGAAAGTGATCGCCGACTTTCCCAAGAGTGCGAAAGCGCCGGCCGCTTTGCTCAAGCAGGGGCTGGCCTTCGAGAAGCTCAAAGATAAGCAGACCGCCCAGATCATTTATGGCAAGCTGCTTAAGGACTATCCCCGGAGCGAGCAGTCCAAAACAGCGCAGACTCGCCTCGACGCGCTCAAGTAGCCGCTTGCCATTCCTGGGTGTCAGGAACCCAACTGGCGCCTGAACCAGTCACTGGTGAGTCGGGCGACCTCATCGAGCTTGCCCGACTCCTCGAAAAGGTGCGTGGCGCCAGCCACGATTTCCAGCCTCTTTTCCGCCTGGATCCGGGCCATGGCCTCCTGGTTGAGCTCGATAACCACTTGGTCGAGGCCGCCCACAATGAAAAGGCTCGGTGCCCGGACCCGGGTGAGCGCCCCCCCGGCCAAATCAGGCCGCCCACCTCGGGAGACCACTGCCCGGACTGCTGCCGGCCGGTCGGCAGCGGCGATCAGGGCCGCAGCGGCACCGGTGCTGGAGCCAAAACAGCCGATGGCCAATGTTCTCGTAGCAGGACTTTTTCCCAACCAGTCCACCGCTGCCATCAACCGACCCGCGAGCAGATCGATATCGAACCGTAAGTGGCGGGTCTGAAGATCGATGGCCTCTTCCTTGTCGGTCAAAAGATCCATGAGCAGGGTTGCCAATCCGGCTTCTTGCAGAATTCTAGCGACGAACCGATTGCGGGGGCTGAAACGACTGCTGCCGCTGCCATGCGCAAAAAGAACCACTCCTACAGCGTTCTCCGGCACTGCCAGATTGCCTTGGAGCAAAACCCCGGCCGCAGGAATTTCCACCTCTAGCTCATGAGCAAGCTGTTTCGTTTCCACCATAATCCACCTCCTCGACTCGAAATTGGAGAATGGACAAACAATCCAACTAAGCGGAAGCTTCGGAAACCAGCTCCTCCGCCTCCTTAAGCAACTGCTGCACCTCCCTATCGCTGGTCTGGGAAAAATCCTGGTACCAGGCCCCCACTCCACCGAAAGGCGTTGGCGTAATCAGGCAAACGATCTCGTCGACCATCTTTCTGATCATGTCGCAGGTATCAGGGGCGCCTGTGGGGACGGCGACAATCAATTTCTCCGGACCCTGGGCCTTTATTGCGTTCACCGCCGCCCGCATGGTGGCACCAGTGGCCAGCCCGTCGTCCACGAGAATGACCTTCTTGCCGGCAATATCCGGCGCCGCCCGGCCGCCCCGGTAAGCGAACTCCCGCCGCTCCAGTTCCCGCTGTTCATTGGCGGATATTCGAGCGATCACGTCCTCGAATATCCCCAAATGACGGATGATCTCTTCATTGAGCACCCGCACCCCGCCTGAAGCAATAGCCCCCATCGCCAGTTCTTCCTGACCAGGGACCCCCAGCTTGCGGACTACGAAGACATCGAGCGGCGCCCTCAGGGTCTTGGCTACTTCGAAGGCCACCGGCACCCCGCCCCGCGGCAGGGCCAGGATCAAAAGGTTCTCTTTGCCAGCATAGCGGGTCAGTTTTTCCGCCAGTTTTCGGCCTGCCTCCGTTCGATTTTTGAAGTTCATATCTCATTTTCCGTTTTGATAGAATTGCGTGACTCTCCGTGTAAATCGCCCATTGCCTGAATATCTCTTTTTCAGATAGCGTAAGTTAAATAGGGATTCTCTGTCAATTCG
>JARRJE010000400.1:0-2580 GCA_037379765.1 Deltaproteobacteria bacterium | reverse complement strand
CGATAAAGACCGCCCGGGCTCCCTCCATGGCATCAGCCAAGTCGGCAGTAAACCGGAGCCGCTCCTCCTTGACGTTCTTTTCGACCCTGGCTTCCAGGCCCGGCTCGTAGATAGGGATCCGGCCCTGTTCGAGCATGGCGATCTTGGCCCGGTCCTTGTCCATGCAGGTGACGTGATGGCCGAGCTCCGAGAGGCAGGTGCCGCTGACCAGGCCGACGTAGCCTGTGCCGATCATGGTTATTTTCATGGGTTAGAATCAGTTTTAAGAATTATGGCTCGAGGCAAAAGGTTCGAGGTTCGAGGTTCGAGGTTCGAGGCAAAAGGCTCGAGGTTCGAGGTCCGAGGTGCAAGAGGCAAGGAATAAGCCATTTTCTGAAAACTGAACACGGAACACAGAAAACAGTTCTTCAATTCACTTGTCACAATTTACGTTTTACGATTGACGTGAATGCCCTCATGTTACTGCCTTCCCACCTTGCCCCTTTCACCTTTCTCCTTTTGCCTGTCCATAATACTCCCGATACCAGTCCACGAAGTGCTGGAGGCCTTCTTCGATCGTGGTGTTCGGTTTGAAGCCGGTGTCCCGGGTCAGGTCGTTGATGTCGGCGTAGGTGGCCGGGACGTCGCCGGGCTGCATGGGGAGAAAGTTCTTCTCCGCCTTTTTGCCCAGGCACTTCTCCAGGGTTTCGATGAAGTGCATCAGATCGACCTGTTGATTGTTGCCGATGTTGTACACTCGATAGGGGGCATAGCTGGTGCCGGGGTCCGGGGCATCCCCATTCCAATGCGGGTCGGGTTCGGGCAGCTTGTGGATGACCCGCCAGACGCCTTCGATGATATCGTCGATGTACGTGAAATCGCGTTTCATCTTGCCGTTGTTAAAAACGTTGATGGGCCGATCCTCGAGAATGGCCTTGGTGAACAGGAAATAGGCCATATCCGGTCGTCCCCATGGGCCGTAGACGGTGAAGAACCGGAGACCGGTAGTCCTGAGCCCATAGAGATGGCTGTAAGCGTGGGCCATCAATTCGTTGGCCTTCTTGGTTGCCGCGTACAGAGAAACCGGGTGGTCGACATTGTGGTGAACCGAAAATGGCACTGCAGTATTGGCCCCGTAAACAGAGCTCGAGGAAGCGTAGACGAAATGCTCCACCTGCCCATGGCGGCAGCATTCCAGCAGGTTGCCGAATCCGACCAGATTGGTGTCCACATAGGCATGGGGATTTTCGAGGGAATAGCGCACCCCGGCCTGGGCGGCCAGGTTGACCACGGCATCAAACCGGTGCTCCGCGAAAAGTGCCCCGGTCCCTTTCCGGTCCGCCAGATCCAGTCGGCCGAAACTGAACAGGGAGGATTCCCTCAGAATGGCCAGCCGGTCTTCCTTGAGCTTCTGATCGTAATACGTGTTGAGATTATCGATCCCGATGACCTGGATTCCATGGTCGAGAAGCTTCCTGCAAAGGAAGAACCCGATAAAGCCGGCGGCGCCGGTGACGAGGATGTTTTTCATAACGTCTCGTGAATTGTGAATAGTAAATCGTGAATCGTTTTATAAGACACGAGGTTCGAGGCACGAGAGGCACGAGGTTCGAGGCACGAGGCGCAAGGCACGAGGCACGAGGCATCTCATCCCCACTCGCCACTGTCACTTTGTCACGTTTTACGATTTACCTTTTACCTTTTACCTTTTACCTTTTACCTTTTACCTTTTACCTTTTACCTTCCAGGAATGGCGAAAAATACCGATTTTTGGCACTTTCATCAATCGTTAATCTGAAAATCCATGAAGGGACGAGGTTCGAGGCACGAGGTTCAAGGCCCGAGGCACAAGGGGCAAGGAATAAGCCATTTTCTGAAAACTGAACACGGAACACAGAAAACAGTTCTTCAATTCACTTGTCACGATTCACGATTTACGATTCACGGCCCTAATCACTGCACCCTCATATCATCCAACGTCCTTCGAGTATGATCCGGGGTCGACCAAGGGTCCAGCGGATACAGCGAATTGGGCTGGTGGACCGTGGCGCCCTGATCGCGGGTGAAGCTGGTGATATCGTAGCGGAAGTGCCCCCGGGCATCATGATCGCGGAAGATGGAGAAGGGGATCCGGATGTAGACCCCGGCGTTATGGGCAACCCGGTTCTTGGGCGAAGTGAAGCGGCTGGTGTCGGTCACGGTGTACCAGGCACCGATGGTGAAGTACTTGAAGGAGCGTCTGAGATCGAACTCCACCCCGGGATCGCCGGCCAGAAAGCGGCCGATCTTGAGGCCTCCCTCCACACCCTGGGCAGGCCAGAGCTGGGCATAGACATTGAGGAAACCCGTGGTGAACCAATGGTCTGAATTAGGATCCAGCTTGAAATTATAGTCGATATCCCGTTTGCGCACGGTCTCGCTTTCCAGGCCGAGCCCCCACAGGCCGTCATCGAAGTAGCGGAAAACCTCGGCCCCGAAGCCGGCGAAGGCGGATTCGAAGATGCCGACGTCTACCCGCCCCAGGACGGAATAAGGCAGATCCAGCACTTGGTCCAGGGCGAGCAAGGTGACCCGCGGCTCGGATTGGGCATCGTACAGGAT
>JARRJE010000399.1:3799-5142 GCA_037379765.1 Deltaproteobacteria bacterium | reverse complement strand
GCCTCCCGAGAAGGCCGTTTTGGAGCATCGGCATGAGAACCAACTTTTATAAGCTTAGAACAGTTCCTTGTCAATGAGAAAAGATCATTGCTACAAAATGAGTCTCTTCAAGACGCACCGAAGGAATGTGCAAAAAGCTCCTCGATGGCCTGCCGCCCCTGTTCATTCAGATTCCGAGTGCCGGAGCCCACGAACGTATGGTGACTGATCCGGGGGGAATCCTCCCGCCAGACGCCTTCTTTCCATGTGAACCATTTATTCTGCCCCTGGTCGAAGACGCTCACTGGCCGGTTGAAAAGTTTAGCGAGCTCCACGGCCCAGCCGGTGCCGCCCTTAACCGTGTTGTCGGCTTGAATGATACCCACTGCGAAAATCTGGTGGCCATTGTTCACCATATGAAAAATGGTCTGCAGCACCTTGCGGATGCGTTGGGCCCCATAATAGGTACGGTGCATCATCTTGGAGGCGAGCTCCATGCTGATATCACCTCGCCGGAGCTCCTCGTCGGAGAGGATGACAGCGTTGCTGTCCTGGGCGGTTGTGTGCCCGGCGAAGGTCAGGTTGACTACTTTAATGTCCCGCTTGGCAGCCGCTTCCGCGAAGGCCCGTTCGGCACCCTGATGTCCGCCGCTGTAAAGAACGCACTGCTCTTTTTCCAACATGGTATTCGCCCTCATTTTGAATGATTAAAGCTGAAGGCCGAACCCGAAGGATGACCGGCCAGTATTTACTTTGCGTGTTCTCTGCCTCTTTCTCATCGTTCTCAGTTGGGCACCACCGTAATGAAAAAAGGGATTACGCTGGTTCCACGTAACCCCTTCCATAAGGCGAATGGTGCCGAGACCAGGAATCGAACCAGGGACACCCGGATTTTCAGTCCGGTGCTCTACCAACTGAGCTATCTCGGCATGGAAAACGGCGTTACTATATTGAAGGGAAAATGCCTTGTCAAGCGGTTTGTCAGGCGGCATCCATTCTCCCGGCCTCTTCCGCCGCCGATGCAATCTGCAGCACTTACGGGAGATTCCTTACAATGCCGGATGGGCAATTTTTTGAGGGTGTGATTCCTTACGTCGGACAAACTTGCGAGCCGGCCAATCGGTCGTGCCAGCAGCGTTGTTCCCGGTCGAGCACCATCCAAAGAAAACCGGCGCCCAGGGGAAGAGCGGAAAGCAAGTAGCCCACCGTCCGCAGAAAGGAACGGCCCACGGGCAGAGGCCCACCCTCGATAGCGGCCACTCGAATTCCGACGATGAGCTTGCCCAGGGTCTGACCGCCCACGGCATGCAGTATGGTGAAATAACTCACACCCAGCAGGCAGGGTGCATTCAGGAAGAACACCG
>JARRJE010000399.1:0-3780 GCA_037379765.1 Deltaproteobacteria bacterium | reverse complement strand
GGTTCTGAAAGAGCAGGACGGCCGTGACGGCGAAGTAAGCGAAATGGAGCGCTGCAAGCAGGCCCAAGTCGATGATCATGGCCGCGGTCCGCTGCCGGAAAGCGGCCGCGGGTGTGGCCACCGGCAGAACCGGGACGATCGTATCAATCATCTTCTTTGTTTTCTAAGCTCAGACCGGAAAGGGGAATCTCCGTTTCTGATGCTGCAGTGGACTCCTCATCCTCCTCCTCAGACTCCAGGCGCAGCTCAAACATCTCCTCGTCTTCACCACCGGCTTCAGAATCGAGCTCAAAGGAATCGGTTGCAGGTTCCTCATCTTCTTTTTCGAAGGCGAGATCGAGCATCGGCTCATCGTCCGCTGGTTCCTGGTCACCATCGGTCTCCATGGAGAGGATATCGTCAGCAGTGCTTTCTGCGGCCGTAAGATCGGCGAGATCGAAAAAGCCTTCTGAACTTTCTCCATCCGTATCCTCGGCGGCCGCTTCGTCTTCCTCCTCCTCACCCATCAGGCCGGAGAGATCGATGTCATCCAGATTGGATGCCCCTCCCGAGGAGGCGGGTTCGTTTCTTTCGGTTTCCCCCTCGGAGGGCAGATCGGGATCCCCATCCTCCTCCAATGCCAAATCCAGCTCAGCTTTTTCAGCCTCCCTGTCAACCCCGAGCTCTAAGGCCTCTTCTTCGGCCGGCTCCGAGTTGCCGGTCTCGGTTGGCTTCATATCGGCCTCTTCATCGCCGAGGCCGGAAAGATCAATGGCGGGGATCTCCTCTTTATCGGTTTCGGGAATCGGGGTCTCGGCCTCCTCCGCCACTGACTCCAGGTCGATTTCGCCCGCACCCTCCGGCTCGGCGAGTGAGAGGTCGAATTCCTTGGCGGAAGGTTCTTTTTCGGTTTCCAGGATTGGGAGCTCGATTTCCTCCGTCGCCGGTTCCAGGTCGATTTCGCCCGCATCCTCCGGCTCGGCGAGTGAGAGGTCGAATTCCTCGGCGGAAGGTTCTTTTTCGGTTTCCAGGATCGGGAGCTCGATTTCCTCCGTCGCCGGTTCCAGGTCGATTTCGCCCGCACCCTCCGGCTCGGTTGAAGAAAGGTCGAATTCCTCCTGTGTTTCTTCCTGCCCGGCGAGGCCGGCTCCCAGGCTCTCGGCCGCCAGTTCCTGGAAGATGCCCTCGGAAGCGTCCTCTTGTTATTGGAAATTGCATTTGGCGCAGGCGACCAAGTCATCGAACGAGATGAAACCGCACTTAGGGCAACGCATGACTTATTTCCTTGACTCGAGGATGATCCGGCTGTTTTGGTCGGAAATAAAGTTTACTTCAAAGATTTTTCATCTTTCTATACAAGTGAAGTAAAAGCAACAAAAAATCGAGAATTCAGGGCCTTGTCTGGAGAAAAAAGCCATCGGTTCCGAATTTCTGATCTTCTCGATTTTCTGTTACAATTCTTTGAAAAGAACTTTCTTCTTTCGTATCGCCGGAAATAGAGCCCGGCTTGAGGACAAAAACACAGCCGACCCTGATTTTTCTTTCATCTTGCAGGAAATGCGGGTTCCGGCTAATTTTGGATTCCCGTGCCGAAACGGCTGCCCGCTACGGGCGACCGAAACCCCCCCTCTTGTTTAGGAGAACATGAGCATGGCGATTTATTCTATTTTTTGGCGAGCCCTGATGGCGCTGTTGCTCACCTTCACTATGACCGGCTGCTATCGCACTCAGGTCCGCCATCTTTCATCCGATGTCTGTCTGCTGCAGCCCGGCCAGACCACCCGGGAGGAGGTCCTCGCCTACCTGGGCGATCCCGATCAGCGTCAGATTAACCCAGAGAAGGGAGAGACCTGGATTTACTACCAGGGGAACAAGAGTCTTCTCCGCAAAATGCCCTATCTCGGCAAAAATATGGGCGAGGAACAGTTTGATGTGGTGATGATCACCTTTCAGGGCGACCTGGTCCGGACCTGCGCCTACCGCTCCTTCGACGAGAATGAGTTCAACCGGAAGTATCTGGCCGGCAATGAACCCTCCAATTCTTAGCCGAGACCAGCGGGCAGGCAGGTACGCCAAGGCCCGGGAACGGATGGTCAGCGAGCAGTTGCTGCCGCGGGGGGTTACCGAGCAACGGGTCTTGCAGGCCATGGAGTTTGTGCCCCGTGAGTTCTTTGTGGAGGAAGCTCTCCGGGGCCAGGCTTATGGCGATCACGCCCTTCCCATTGGCGAGGGGCAGACCATCTCTCAACCTTACGTAGTAGGACTCATGACTCAGGCCC
This sequence comes from Deltaproteobacteria bacterium, assembly GCA_037379765.1. Taxonomy (GTDB): domain Bacteria; phylum Desulfobacterota; class Desulfobulbia; order Desulfobulbales; family UBA5123; genus JAJYKH01. The sequence continues at coordinate 1,522 of JARRJE010000399.1, read as the reverse complement.
TCCGGCTCCGGGGCCGAGAAAAAGTGCTTGAGATCGGTACCGGTTGCGGGTACCAGACTGCCGTGCTCGCTTTGCTCTGCGAACGGGTTTTCACGGTGGAACGGCTCAAATCCCTGCACATCAAGGCCCGCCGGGTCTTCGATGAGCTGCATCTGTTCAATATCCTTTGTAAAATCGATGACGGGACCCTGGGTTGGTACGAACATGGCCCTTATGATGCCATCATCGTCACCGCCGCCGGTCCGCGGGTTCCGGAGCCGCTTCTCGAGCAATTGGCCGATCCCGGCATCCTGGTGATGCCAGTAGGCGGGCGGGACGGCGAGCAGGAGCTGGTAACGGTGGTGAAGGAACAAGGCGAGACCCGTGAAGAGGTGCTTGAAAACGTTCGCTTCGTCAGCCTCATCGGCGACCACGGCTTCCGGGCGGCCTCATGACGGAGGCCACTGCAACGAGAATGGGCCTGGTGCGGCGGCTCTATGAGCGCAGTCTTACCTGGGTCCAGACTCCTTATGGGGTGTGGGCGCTCTTCTGGTTGGCGGTGGCCGAATCTTCTTTTTTTCCCATCCCTCCGGATGTCTTTCTCATAGTGCTGGGCATCGCTGCCCCCCGCCGCTCCTTCCGGTATGCCGCCGTCTGCGCGGCCGGCTCGGTCCTGGGCGGCGCCCTGGGCTACGGTCTAGGACTGGGGTTCATGGATACCGTCGGCCGGCGGATTCTGGTTTGGTATGGGCTCACCGACAAATACCAAGTGGTGCAGCATCTTTACCAACAATATGATGTCTTAGCGGTGGGGGCTGCCGGCTTCACCCCTTTACCGTACAAGTTGTTCACCATCAGCGCCGGTGCTTTCAGGATCAATTTCATCACCTTCATGCTGGTGTCGCTGGTGGCTCGCTCGGCCCGCTTTTTCTTGGTGGCCGCTTTCATTTACCGCTTCGGGGCGCCGGTCCGCCACTTCATTGATCGTTACTTCAACCTGCTTTCCATTGTCTTTCTCCTCCTGCTTGTCGCCGGCTACCTAGTGGTCAGGTGGGCGTTCTGACTACATTCCACAGGCACCGCCATCTGACTTGTCTCGGGTTGTTTGTGGCGCACCATTCCGACTCAAACCTTTTCTTTGTCTTTGCAAAACTGTGAGGGCTGATCGCAAGGGAAGAGAGCTTCTACCCCCTGACCATTCTTGCCAGCTCGTTTACCCGCGCCATCACCTCATCGACATCGATGGTCAAAAGTCTCCGGCCGGTCATGATCAAGCGGCCATCGACGATCACGTCCCGGACATCGGTGCCTTGTGCCGCATAGACTAAGAGGGATTCTTCCTGGTAACAGGGAGTGAGATGGGGCGCCGCCGGGTCAATGACGATGAGGTCGGCCCGAGAACCTGGCCGCAGCATACCGATTCCCTCCAGGCCAAGGAGGGCGGCACCGCCCCGGGCGGCCAGACCCAGGGCCTCGGCGGCGGGCAACACGGTGGGGTCGAGGTGGGCAACCTTTTGCATCTTGGCGGCCAAGCTCATTTCCT
>JARRJE010000398.1:0-2619 GCA_037379765.1 Deltaproteobacteria bacterium | reverse complement strand
AGTTCAGCCCATTTTCGATAGAAAGAAAATTGTGGCAGGCTAATAAACGGAAGGGAATATCGGCCAGACCGCCCCCCTTCAACTCAACAACTCCAGACCATTCCTCCCCCTCAGAGAAGAGGGACAGGGTGAGGGTGACTCAAACACGAAAAAATCCCGGGCAAGGGCCCAGGACGGTTTGCAGAAAGGATGTAATAACCGATATCGAATCAGTTTCCGGCCGGCGCCCTCTTCCGGTCCACATATTTGTAATAAACGGGGAACAGGGCCAGGAACGCCACGCTTAGGATATACTCCACTCCTTTGATATGGGTGTAAAAGTCGACCCAAGTCTCGAAATCCTTCATCATCCCGATGGCAACCATATAATGCCGCAGAAGCTCCGTCGGCGACCCAACACTGGCCATACCGAAACCCACCGCCACCAGCGCCCACAGACCGATTGCACCACCGATGCCGGACATGATCCAGAGAAAGGTTTTCGCTCCCCGGCCCTCGCTTGTTTCGTTGGATGTCCTTTTCATGATATGTCCTCCTCGACAGCTTTTATGAATTCGATTAGATGCCGGTGACGGCGCTCAGCCAGCCACGAATAAGCTCCAGCACACCGTTCTGGGCAACGGCGCTCACGAGACAAACCAAACCCCAGATTCCGGTGAGCCCGGCCAGGGCCATCATCACCCCCATACCGGCCTGGGAAACGCCCTGCTCCATCTCTTCAAATTCCGTATCTTCAATTTCACCGGCAAGGACCATTCTTTCTTCATTTTCCATTGCAGTTTTCATGGCGAACCTCCTTTTATAACGTTTTTGAGGCGGATATTTCTTTTGAACAAGTGGAAGTGCAGAGGTTGTGCCAGACTTGATCGCTGCCCTGCCGAAAGGGCATCAATAAGATATAAGTATTTGAAAAATATTCGATTATCTATGGAAGAAATCAGCAGAGGGGAAAGATCGCCCCTAGAACGGGGCGAAGGACACGCAACATATATTGCAACAATCATGTAGCAAAACTGTTGCATCATGAGAATGATGCAACGCTTCTGTAGAATAGAAACAACATAAATGCTGCATCATGCGGAATTCATATTTTTGAATAAAAAAGCCGTTTTCGTGCAACCAATGTTGCGCTGAAAAACGGCTTATGAATTTTCCAATACCAAAGCAAAGAGTTAAGCTCAGCTCATTATTTCCTCCTCTTCTTCAAGAGATGACTGTTGCATCGATCTCATAGGAGCGTAGCTTGCGGTAGAGGGTGCTTCGGTCGAACCCCAGCAGCCGGGCGGCCTTGGCCTTGTTGCCGTCAGTCTGCCGCAGAATGCGGATGATGCGCTCCACCTCGCTCTCCGCTGCCGGCAAGTGATCGCCGCCGTCGGCCAATGCAGCCGCTTCCTGTCGGCCGGCGGTGCGCAGCATCTCCTGGGGCAAGTGATCGCTGGTGATGGTTCCCGGGCAGAGGACGCACGCCCGCTCGATCACGTGCTCCAGCTCACGCACATTTCCCGGCCAGGAATATCGGTTCAGCAAAGCCAGGGCCTGGTCGGTGATGCCGGCGATCTCCTTCTCCAAGCGCCGCCCAAAATAATCCATGAAATGGTGCGCCAGCAGGGCAACATCCTCCTCCCGCTCCCGCAGGGGGGGCAGATGGATATCCACCACCCTCAGACGGAAATAGAGGTCCTCCCGGAAAAGCCCCTCCCCCACCTTCTTCCGGAGATCGGCATTGGTGGCGGCTACCACCCGCACATCCACCTTGACCGGCGTGTCCCTGCCCACCGGATAGAAGGTCTTCTCCTGGAGGAAACGCAGAAGGCGGAGCTGCATGCGGGGGGATATGTCCCCGATCTCATCCAGGAATAGCGTTCCGCTGTCCGCTTGGAGGATGCGGCCCTTGCGGTCCCGTTCCGCACCGGGAAAGGCCCCTTTGCGATGGCCGAACAGCTCGCTTTCCAGAAGATCCTCGGGGATGGCGGAGCAGTCGACCTTGACCAGAGGCAGGCCCCGGCGAGGACTTTCGGCATGCAGGGCTTCGGCCACCAGCTCCTTGCCGGTTCCGGATTCACCGGTGACGAGCACCGCAGTGTCTACCTGGCCCACATGCTCGATCAGAGTGTAGACGGTCTGCATCGCCCGGCTGCCGCCAATGAACAGATGGAACTTACTGCGTCGGCCCTTTTGCTCGAGAGATTCCAGGCGGGTCACGTCACGGAGCACCAGCACCACTCCCAGGAAGCAGCCGTCCCGGTCCTCAAGGGGCGCGGCGCTGACCCGCAGCACCACCTCACCGCCGCCGTCCAGCCGACACTCCACTCGGTGCTCGCGGACCTCTTCCTTTCTAACCAGCACCTCCTCAACATCCCGGAAGCAGGTGAGGGCCAGGCCGTCAGTCAGGTCCCGCAGCCGCCGTCCCAGCTCGAAGCCGGAGATATGGCTGGCCCAATCGCGAGCGGTCTGGTTCATCTTGACGATCGTCGTCTCCAGGTCCACGGCGATGATGGCGTCCCGCACGCTCCGGAAAATGGTCTCCAGAAATCGGCGATAGCGGTCCTTCTCCGCCTGGAGCCGCTCGGTTTCCTTCCAGAGGGCATATTGCTGGAGCGCCATGCGGGAAACCCGCAG
>JARRJE010000397.1:0-2619 GCA_037379765.1 Deltaproteobacteria bacterium | reverse complement strand
GCGTGGACTCGGAGAGATTCTACTGATCGGCGAAAATGTAATGGGTTCCGTTCATTTTCTTTGCTTGCCCAAAGAAAACGAACCAAAAGAAAGGGCCCCCGTGTCACTGGCCCGCCTGCGGCGGGGTTCCCTGCGCGTCCTCGCAACTGCCGGGAGTTTGCAAACTCGCCCCCTTCGGGGGCTCAGACAGTGCAAACTCCTCTTTCGGCAGCCGCTTGCGGTGCTCGGCTGCGTGCCAAGGGGTTTGACGCTCCCTTGCAGGGGGCTTCCTGAGGCCACCCGCTTTGCGGATGGAGTCTCACTCGCACCAAGGCTAGGCAGAATTCCTTTCACCTGTTTGGTCTTTGGCCTCCTTGCCACGTCCAGTTGCGGATCTCCGGCATATCCTCGCCGTATTTGCGGACATATTCCTTGTGGTCGAGCAGTTTGTCCCGGAGAAACTGTTTGACATAGGCGGCCCGAGAGCCCAGGCTCGGCAGCCGGTCAATCACGTCCCCGGCCAGGTGGAACCGGTCCAGATCGTTCAAAACCACCATGTCGAAAGGAGTGGTGGTGGTTCCTTCCTCCTTGTAGCCCCGGACGTGCAGTTTGGAATGGTTGGTTCTCCGGTAGGTCAGGCGGTGGATAAGCCAAGGGTAGCCGTGGAAGGCGAAGATGATGGGTTTGTCTTTGGTGAAAAGGACGTCGAAGTCCCGATCGTGCAGACCATGGGGGTGTTCACTCTGGGGCTGGAGGGTCATGAGGTCCACCACGTTCACCACCCGGATCTTGAGCTCTGGAACGTGGGCCCGCAGGATCTCCACCGCGGCCAGCGTCTCGATAGTGGGGACGTCTCCGGCGCAGGCCATGACCACGTCGGGATCGCCTCCCCCGTCATTGCTGGCCCAGGCCCAGATGCCCAGTCCGGTCACACAGTGCTTGACGGCAGTGTCCATGTCCAGCCACTGGAGTTCGGGCTGCTTTCCCGCCACGATGAGATTGACGTAGTCCCGGCTCCGGAGGCAGTGGTCGGTCACCGAAAGAAGGGTGTTGGCGTCCGGTGGGAGATAGACGCGGATGACGTCCGCCTTCTTGTTCACCATGTGATCGATGAACCCCGGGTCCTGGTGGCTGAAACCATTGTGGTCCTGCCGCCAGACGTGCGAGGTGAGAAGATAGTTGAGCGAGGAGATGGGCCGGCGCCACGGGATCCCGCGCGTCACCTTGAGCCACTTGGCGTGTTGGTTGAACATGGAATCCACGATGTGGATGAATGCCTCGTAGCACGTAAAGAGGCCGTGGCGGCCGGTGAGTAGATAGCCTTCCAGCCAGCCCTGACACAGGTGCTCGCTCAGCACCTCCATCACCCGACCGTCGGGGGAGACGTGGTCGTCGGTTTTCAAAATCTCTGCGGTGGAGACCCGATCCGTGATTTCGAAGAGGCGGGTCAGACGGTTGGATGCGGTCTCGTCCGGACCTACTACTCGGAAATTTCGCCGATCCCAGTTGAGTTTCATCACGTCCCGGATGAAACCGCCCATGATCCGAGTGGCCTCCGCTTTCATGGTCCCCGGCCCGGTCACCTGCACGGCGTAGTCACGGAAATCCGGCATCCGTAAGTCACGCAGGAGGATTCCGCCATTGGCGTACGGGTTGGCCCCCATGCGCCGTTCTCCTTCAGGAGCCAGTTTCGCCAGCTCGGGAACGAGCCGGCCCGTCTCGTCGAAAAGTTCTTCGGACCGGTAACTCTTCATCCACTCTTCGAGCATTCTGAGGTGCTCGGGCCGGGTTCTGACCTCGGCCAGGGGCACCTGATGGGCCCGCCAGGTGCCTTCCACCGGCACCCCGTCCACCTCCTTGGGCCCGGTCCAGCCCTTGAGAGTGCGGAAAATGATCATGGGCCACCGAGGGCGTTCGGTGAAGCCCTCGGCACGGGCCTTGGCTTGGATACCTTGGATTTCCCCGATCACCGTCTCCAAGGTGGCGGCAAGACTCTGGTGGACTTCGTCGGGCTCGCTGCCTTCGACGAGATAAGGGGTATAACCGTATCCTTGGAACAGCTGGAACAGTTCCTCCCGGCCGATGCGGGCGAGCACGGTGGGATTGGCGATCTTGTAGCCGTTGAGATGAAGGATTGGCAGTACCGCCCCGTCGTGGACCGGGTTGAGGAACTTGTTCGAGTGCCAGCTGGTGGCCAGAGCGCCGGTCTCCGCCTCGCCGTCGCCCACCACGCAGGCCACCAGCAGGTCGGGATTGTCGAACGCGGCGCCGTAAGCATGGGCCAGAGAATAGCCGAGCTCGCCTCCCTCGTTGATGGACCCAGGGGTCTCGGCGGCGGTGTGGCTGGGGATCCCTCCGGGGAAGGAGAACTGGGTGAAGAGCCTCTTCATCCCTGCCTCGTCCTGGGAGACGTTCGGATAGAGCTCGCTGTATGTTCCCTCGAGATAGGTGTTGGCCACCAGGGCCGGACCGCCATGACCTGGGCCGGTGACGTAGATCATGTTCAGATTGTATTTTTTGATGGCCCGGTTGAGATGGACGTAGATGAAGTTGAGTCCCGGGGTGGTGCCCCAGTGTCCGAGGAGCCTTGGTTTAACGTGCTCCGGCTTGAGGGGAACTTTGAGAAGCGGGTTGTCCATG
>JARRJE010000396.1:0-2623 GCA_037379765.1 Deltaproteobacteria bacterium | reverse complement strand
CCGGCTGAATCCTGAAGAGCAGCTGCCAGAGAGAGCTCGGGAAAACGGTAGCTCAAAAGGGAGAGCAGAAGAAAGGCGGCGACGAAGACTCCGACCACAGACAGCAATTCCTGGCCGAGAGGGGGGGATTCCTGCTGCTTCTGCTCTGATGTCATTTTCCGTGAATGCCCTTTTGCTTATCGGATCATTGTGGGCGAATCTCTTTACTCCTTACCTGATTCTCCACTCACTAGCACTGATTTTCTAATGGCGTCAAGGATACCGTTGATGAACGGAGCGGCCTCATCGGTGCTGAACCGCTTGGCGATCTCCAGGGCCTCGTTGATGATCACGCTTGCCGGCACGTCCTCCTTGAAGACAAGCTCGAAGGTGGCCAGACGCAGGATGTTGCGATCGATCACCGACATGCGTTCAAGCCGCCAGTGTTGGGCGCAATCCTGGATCAGTCCATCGATCTTGTCGAGACGGTCGGCGACTCCGACAACCAACTCCTTGGCATAGGGAACCGCCTTATGGTTGACCTCGAAATGATCGCAGAGCACGTCGAAGGTCACGGCCAGCGGCTGCCCGCTCAGTTCACTTTGATACAAGGATTGAAGGGCCAATTCCCTAGATTTCCGCCGGGCGCTCATTGCAAGGATAACCTCTCAGAGATAGCAGCCACCTCCCGAGCTTGCCTCCGGAGAACAAGTGGCGAACGAACGCGCAAGTCTGCTTCAAGAACAACAGACCCGCAAGGCAGTCAGACCCGCCAGCAAAAGTCAGATTTGTGGAGATAACATTGAGAGCTGAGAAAGCAGATTGGCCATTTCGATGGCCGCCTGGGCGCAATCAGAACCTTTGTTGCCAGCCTTGGAACCTGCCCGCTCAATGGCTTGCTCGATGGTATCGGTGGTGAGGACTCCAAAGATCACCGGCACTCCGGAATCTATGCCCGCCTGAGCGATGCCTTTGGAAGACTCGTTCACCACCAGATCGAAATGGGGAGTTGCGCCGCGGATGACCACTCCAAGGCAGATCACGGCGTCGTAGCGTCCGGATTTGGCCATCCTGCCAGCGACCAGAGGGATTTCGAATGCCCCTGGTACCCGAGCCACCTCGATATCGTCATCCGCAACCCCTGTACGCAGCAAGGTATCAAGGGCGCCCTCCAGCAACTTCTCTGCGATAAATGAATTGAAGCGGGAGACGATTATGCCGAGTTTTTTGCCCTCTCCCTGCAGTTTGCCTTCGAGAAACTTCGCCATATTTCCTCTCCTCTTCAGGGTGTCAGCGCTCATAGGTGCCGCAACGCTTTCATGTCAGGCAGAGCGGTCCTGGGTGCTCTTGTCCCACGGTCGAGAGCAGCCTAGGGAGCGGTTTTTTCTTTCTTGCCGGGAGAAAGCAGATCCAGCAAGTGGCCCATTTTATCTTTCTTACATTGCAGATAATTGAAATTTTCCGGTACCGGCTCGATTTCGATGGACCTGCGGCCGGTGATCTGCAAACCGTATCCATCGAGACCCACGATCTTTTTGGGGTTATTGGTGATGAGCCGCATCTTGCGCACTCCCAAGTCGCGGAGGATCTGCGCCCCGATGCCATAGTCCCGCAGGTCTGCCTTAAAACCGAGCCGGAGGTTAGCCTCCACTGTGTCAAGGCCTTGATCCTGCAAGGCGTAGGCCTTGATCTTGTTGACCAAGCCGATTCCCCGCCCCTCTTGGTGCATATAGAGAATGATGCCGGTGCCCTCTTCGGCCACCATCCGCATGGCGTTATGCAGCTGGCTGCCGCAGTCGCAGCGCAAAGAACCGAAGACGTCTCCGGTCAGGCATTCCGAATGAACCCGAACCAAAACCTCCTTTGCCGAATCGATCTCGCCTTTGACCAATGCCAGATGTTCGTGGCTGTCCACATCGTTGGTGTAAACGATGGCCCGGAACTCGCCGCCGTACCGGGTTGGCAATTTGGTCTCAGCCGCCCGGTGCACTAGCGAATCCTTTCGGATCCGATAGGCAATGAGATCAGCAACAGTGGCGATCTTCAGATCGTGCTCGCGGGCGAATTCCTCGAGATCGGGCATCCGGGCCATGGCGCCGTCCTCTTTCATGACCTCGCAGATTACCCCGGCCGGCCGCAAACCGGCCAAGCGGGACAGATCCACCGACCCCTCGGTCTGACCGGTGCGGACTAGAACGCCGCCGCGCCTGGCACGTAGCGGAAAGATGTGGCCGGGACTAACCAGATCGGAGGGTTTGACCTCCGGGTCAACCGCTACCTGGATGGTCCGCGCCCGGTCGGCGGCAGAAATGCCGGTGGTCACCCCAGTGCGGGCCTCGATGCTCACCGTGAAGGCAGTTTCGAAGGGAGATTGGTTCTGCTTGACCATCATCGGTAGCTGCAGCCGTTCAATGTGATCCGGCGTGAGGGTGAGGCAAATCAAGCCCCGGCCATATTTGGCCATGAAGTTGATCGCTTCCGGCGTCACCAATTCGGCGGCCATGCAGAGATCGCCCTCGTTTTCCCGGTCTTCGTCGTCCACCAGGATGATCATCTTGCCGGCTCGAATATCCTCGATGACCTCGTCGATCGAATTCACTGACATTTCTTTTCACCGCCTTCCCGCCTGTTGCGGGTCTTGTTC
>JARRJE010000395.1:0-2623 GCA_037379765.1 Deltaproteobacteria bacterium | reverse complement strand
TGCGGTCTGCTGCCGGTCGATGATCCGGTCGAAGTCGAAGGTAGAGATGATCGCTCCTGGGAAAACAAAAAGTTTGGAGGGAGGGAGAATTCAAAAAAGTCTGAGCCGAGGGTTTTTAGCTTTTGCCCTCATCCTCAAAACTCTAAACTCAAACGCCTTGCATTTCTTGTAGAATCTGCCGCACCAGATTGCCATCAGCCATCTTGCCGTAATGCTTCATGATCGGACTCATGGCCTGCATAGGACTTTTGTACAGAGAGAAGTCGACGTTCTCCCGGATCCAACCTTCGATCTCCTCACGACTAGCCTGACGAGGAAGGTAGCCTTCCAGGATCTCAAGGTACTCGGAGCTTTTTCCGCCGCCGGTGAGCTCAAGAGTCTGTTTTTCCGATTTTACCAGTCCTTGGATGATGCCGATGATTTCGTCATCGGTAATCTCATCCGGGCGCTTGGGGCGGCTCGATTTCTTACCGCTTTCCAAGGTGAGGGGTACCGTAAGCTTGGGGAACTCGGCCATAACGATCCGGACGGTGTCTTTGACGGCCGAATCCTTACTTAGCATGGCGGCTTTAAGATCCTCGCGCATTTTAGCCAGAAGAGGCCGCCCCATCTCCGGGTTCCAGCCGTATTGCTTTCTTTCGTTCATCGATCCCTCCTTACTTTATGCTACGGTCGGAAAAGGAAAAGCAGCAGAAGACCAAGCAGCATCAGTCCCGGTCCGTTGGCCAGATAAATGATAAAAACCAATGGATAACGGTTGCCGAAAAGGGCTTTGAGCCTTGCTCGATCAACAACCCGGGGCAACCAGAAAAGCACTGAGACAAGCGCGCCAAGGGCCGTCAAAAAAACGCCAAGATAAAAAAGAATCATAGAGGAAAATCCAAAGTAACGCTGCGTGTGGCCATGAACCGATCATGGGCCAAAAAAGTGGCGACGACGAGACAAAACCCTTTGCTGTCGGGGCAGATCTGCGGAGCTGAAGACGTGCGGGGGTTCCCTGTCAATTCAGGCGGAAGACGATCCAAACCGGAACAGGGCAAGGACAATTGGATTTTTTCCGGGGAGAACAGCGGTTGGCGAGAATGAGAGGAAAAAACTAAAGCGGCCACCTTTTGGGCATTGACCGCCGAAAGAGTTTTCTTTCCAAAAAAATTTCTTCCGGCCGGGTTTGATCGGATCGACTCGTTCCGGGCGGTAGCGCCCGCCATGTTCGAGATGACGTGCCTGCTGTTCCGCCCCTTTTTGTGTATGTCAGCCGATGATCGCTGCCCGGCGTGCGGAAGAAGCTTCACCAGACGGATCTAGTGAAAAAAATTTATAAACCGACGGCCACGAACCAGCTCTTGAGCAAGGCCAGCGGTCCGCCCGCGGCGATGGCACCGGAAACCAGGCAGCTGATGGCCCAGATCCCCACAGCCGCTACGAGAAAGGCACCGGTTGCGGTCACGGCTCCCTTGACGATGTCGGTGCCCAAGCCATCGGTGACAATCATGTTTCCAACTTTCGATTTGCTCAGAGACTTGGCATCTTGCATACCATTAACCTCCTTTTTTGCTCATTTCCTTTTTATGTTAAGTAATTATTCCAAACGTTGTTAAGAATTTTTTCCTGAAATTAAACTAGCCCGATGCTCATTTTAGCACAGTAGCATAATAAAAACACCGATTAGAAGTTTAATCTAAACATAAAAAAGTTGTTGTCAACTTTTTTATGGATATCGTCAAAGACCGAAAGACACCGTCATTTCCTCTCCCGATGACCAGTAGCAAGCCGGCCCGCCTGGTTCTTTATCTTGCGGAGCCATCTTCGGGCCCAAGCGAACTCAAGGCTCAGGATACCCAAGCCCAAAGGGATCACCACCAGGGCCGGGCCGGGGAGAACGATCATGAAAAGTCCGATGACGACCAGGGTCCCTCCGACCACCGCCACGACGATCCGCCTGGCGGTCCGATAGGTCACCCAGAGGAAGGAGTCGCGTTTCATCATGAGCGGCGCCTTTTTCTTCGACGGATTCGGCAAAGCGCGAAGAGTCTGTTCCCTCCAGATACAATATACCTTACAGGGATCGGTTTGCACCCCTGCGCCACAAAAAGAGCGGGCTTGCCGGAAAACCATCATCCTTGCGACCAGGAGGCGGCCAGCCTTTCCTTTTCCCGGCGGGGGAGCCGCCTGACGGCCCTCTCCCGGCGGGCGGCGGCCGCCCGAGAGACCGTGCCTTCGGTATATGCGAGCACCACCGGCCGGCGACTGCGGGTATATCGGGCGGCCAGGCGGTCGTTGCTGTTGTGCTCGCCAAGCCGGCGACCGACATCGGTGGTGATGCCGGTGTAAAAGGTGCCGTCCGAGCAGCGGACCATGTATACAAACCAGGGCATCGCTTTCAGTGCAAAGCTCTCCGGAGGACGTCGGTGGTCGCCCTGTGCGCCACATCCGCAGGGTCGATGATGAGCACGATTTCCTCATTGCCCAAAACGGTATAGCCGCTGATCCCGGGCACGTCGCGGAACTGCTTGTAGCTTTCCGGAAGACGCCGCACCACGATCTTCTGGTGATTGTACATCCTATCGACCAAAAAGGAGGTCTTCTCCCGGTTCCAGATGACCAGCACGCCTTGAGATTGATC
>JARRJE010000394.1:0-3353 GCA_037379765.1 Deltaproteobacteria bacterium | reverse complement strand
CTCGAGGATGCCTACCGGAGGCTGCAGGAGGAAAGCACCGAGCGGCAGCGGCTCGAAGAGCGCGTCCGCCAGCAGGAGAAGATGGAGACCATCGGCAACCTGGCCGCCGGCGTCGCCCACGATCTCAACAACATCTTGAGCGGCCTCATCGGCTACCCCGACCTGCTGCTGGCTGAGCTGCCCGAAAGTCACCAGCGAGAACGGGTCCTGCGCATCAAGGAATCAGGCCAACGGGCGGCGGCCATTGTCGATGACCTGCTGGCCCTAGCCCGGCGCAGCGTGATCCGCCGGGAGGTGGTCGACCTCAACCAGTTGGTGGCCGATCAGCTGGCAAGCCCTGTGGTGGAGGATCTGCAGAGGCGTTTTCCGAGTCTCGCCATGGAGGCCGAACTGGAGGCCGAGCTGCCGCACGTCCTGGGCTCGCCCGTCCATCTGGCCAAGAGCATCATGAATCTGGTGATCAACGCCGCCGAGGCCATGCCCGAGGGCGGCACTATCCACATCGCGACCAGCAACTTGACCCTCGATTGCCAGCGGCAAGGATACGAAACCATTTCTCCGGGCGAATACGTGGTTCTCCGGATAACCGACGAGGGCGTGGGCATTTCCCCGGAAGACCAAGCTCGGATCTTCGAACCCTTCTTCACCAGGAAGGTCATGGCCCGGAGCGGCACCGGGCTCGGCATGTCGGTGGTGTGGGCCTGCGTCAAGGACCACGCCGGCTTCATCGACATGAGAAGCACCCCGGGCAGGGGTACCGAGATCGAGCTCTACCTCACGCTTACCCGGCAGGCTCCCAAAGGCGAAGAGCTTTCCCCGGACCTCGAGAGCTGCTGCGGCCACGGACGGATACTGATCGTGGACGACCTGGCTGAACAGCGGGAACTCACCGGCGATATGCTGGCCAACCTCGGTTACGATGTCGCCATGGCCGCAAGCGGCGAGGAGGCGGTGGCTTTTCTGCGGGATCATCAGGCCGACTTGGTGCTTCTGGACATGATCATGGAAGGGATGGACGGGCTGGAGACCTTCAAAGCGATCAAGGAAATCAAACCTCAACAAAAGACGATCATGGTCAGCGGCTATGTCGAGACAGATCGGGTGCTGACGGCGCAGGCCCTCGGTGCCGGCCCTTATCTCAAGAAGCCGTTCTCCCTTGAAAAACTCGGCCTCGTCCTGCGCCGGGAGCTCAGCTGAGGAAGAACCAGAGCACGTTTCAGAACCTTGGCCTCCGGAAAAGGCGGGCACCTTCAGCTCCCGCTTGAAATGCAAACTTTCCGGGCTGGAAATGCAGCGAGGCATGGCGGCCCAATACATTCCCGGGGAATCAACCAACTTGGCCGCCTTCCGATCGACCGCTCTTTTCAGCCGCAATAATACCCGTACAGATGGTAGGCGATCAAGGCCAGGTAAAGACAGAAGGAAAGAAGGCTGAACTGAAGAATGATACGGTAGCGGCGGAAACGCCAGATGAAAAGGGTGATCATCAGCCCGATGGCGATTTTGAAAACCCCGGCCAGCAGAGGGTCGGCGGCAAAAAGAGAGCGCATGATCGGATTGATCTCCCGGTTGCCGGCGGCCAGAGCCCTGATGGTCAGGACGTAATCAGCCACGTTGAAAATGTTGAAAAACAGGAGGATCTTGATCAGCAAACCGGGATCGTCCCGCATGGAGAGGGCCGCCCGGTGCAGCCAGGTTGTCATGGCGGGATGCTCACGGTTGTCGAAGCCACTGCGGTTTTCGCTCCAGCAGAAATGCCGGCTCCGCCGGCGTTCTTCTCGGCGGCGCTCCGGTTGCAGCTGCAGGCAATCCTCGCACCAGCTCTGAAGAGGTCTTCCCCGATAGCAGACATGTCCTCTTTCTTCCATTCATCACCTTCCGGAAGTTGATGCTGCTTCAACCTGCCCTTCCCTCCTCTGGGATCTTCATCAGTATAGGGGAAGAAAGACACCGCCGACAAGTAGAGCGGCTCCAAACCTCATCACCGTGTCCAACGGCTCTTTCCCTTTGCCATAATTCTTGACAAGGTCCGTATTTTTGTTTTGGTTGTGTACGGTTAATGCTGTGCTCCCGAACCGGAGAGGGGGGAGGGGAGAGGAAAATGATTTTCGCTTTTCTGGACTTATCGACCATATTGGTCCTTCTGGGGACGGTTTTTCTACTAATCTCCCTTGTTGCGACTCTCCGTCCGGGGTTAGCCATCCCAATGGGGCTTCGCGGCAGATGGCGCCTGTTGACCGGGCTCATCTTCCTTTTCCTGGCGGGCAATCTCGCCTTCCTGTTCACTCGCGCCAGAGAAATGGCCGCGCCTTTTGAAATGGTGACCGGCGCCATTCTTTGCAGCGGCGGCTTCTTTGTCCTCCTGGCCGCCACCTTATTACGGGCAAGCTTTTACGGCCTAACCACCGGTGAAGAAGGCCTCGACCGGGCAGACCAATAAACTGGAGGCGGTGCTCGCCGCTGTCAGCGATGGGCTGACCTTTCAGGACACAGATTTCCGCATTGTTTATCAGAACGTTGCTCACAAGCAACGGCAAGGGGACCATCTCGGTGAGCTGTGCTTCAGGGCTTATCAGGGCCGAGAAACCGTCTGCCCGGAATGCCAGCTCGCCAAGTGCTTCGAGGATGGCCAGGTTCACCGACGGGAAACCAAGGCGGAAACGGCCGATGGCCTCTTCTACATGGAAGCTTCAGCCAGCCCCTTACGGGACGCCAAAGGCCGGATCATCGGCGGCGTCGAGGTGGTCCGGGACATCACCGACCGCAAGCTGCTCGAAGAGCAGCTGCGCCAGTCTCAGAAGATGGAGGCCATCGGCAGTCTTGCCGGCGGCATTGCTCACGATTTCAACAATTTGCTCACAACCATCATCGGTTACAGCGAATTGGCCCTGATGAAGATGCCGGCCGGGGAACCGTTCGAGGAAAACGTCAAGAACCTCACCGCCATCCTCAACGCCGGCAAGCGGGCGGCGGCCCTCACGCATCAACTGCTTGCCTTCAGCCGCAAGCAGGTGCTGGAGATCAAAGTCGTTGATCTCAACCAGGTGGTCGGCAACATGGCGGAGATGCTCGCCCGGCTCCTCGGCGAGAGGATCGAGTTGAAGTTGTACGCCAAGGCAAAGCGGGCCAAAACCTTGGCCGACAACATCCAGTTGGAGCAGATCGTGATGAATCTCGCCATCAATGCTCGCGACGCCATGCCCGACGGCGGCAGTCTCATCATCGAGACCGCCGATGTTCATCTGAACGAGGAATACACCAGCCGCCACGAGGGCGTGGATCCCGGAAGCTACGTTATGCTCACGGTCACCGACACCGGCGAGGGTATTCCCGCGGAGATCCGGGACAAGATC
>JARRJE010000393.1:0-3211 GCA_037379765.1 Deltaproteobacteria bacterium | reverse complement strand
AGAACGGCCGGCTTTCTCCTACGTTTCCCCAAAATATAACACCCGCGACCGAGCGGGGACCCCGCGGATGTGGCACAGGCTGCAGCCGCCCAGCACGTAAGAGGCTGGAAGCCCTGTCTTCCGGAATCATTGGATAAAAAATTGGCCATCGAATTACGGGGTGTGCTACACTTAAGAGTATGAACAACGAAGTAACACATCACCATTCCTTAGATGCAGGATTCGATTTTCGCGGGTAAATTCGCCGCGACGGGATCCCTGAAGACATGATGCCTTTCCATTTCGCCTGCCGGATTTGCCTTTGAACCCCCATGCACATCGACGTCAATAAAGAGCTGGATCGTCTGATCGAGTCCGCGCAGCACGATCCTTTCCAGGTCCTTGGCTGGCAAGTAATCCATCGTGAACCGTTGACCGTGGTGATCCGGACCTTTCAACCGCGGGCGGAGGCGGTGTGGCTGATGCTCGGCAGCGAGCGTTTGCAGATGTATCGGATGCGGGATGCCGGCCTGTTCGAGATCGTGCTTCCCGATTGCGGCGTGCCCGAAGAGTATTGTTTCGAGGTGGTCTATCCGGACCAGTCAGCGCGCATTATCCAGGATCCTTATCGTTTTCCGCCGCTGCTCACCGAATTCGACCGCTATCTGTTTAACAACGGTACTCATTACGAGCTCTACGACAAGATGGGCGCCCATCTGCTGGAGATCAACGACACCGAGGGCGTGATTTTTAGGGTCTGGGCACCCGCTGCCGTGCGGGTCAGCGTGCTGGGCAATTTCAACGACTGGGATGGTCGGGTGCATCAGATGCGGTGTCTCGGTACCTCAGGCATCTGGGAGTTGTTCATCCCCGGGGTGAGGGAGGGAGAGCCTTACAAGTTCGAGATCAAAGACCGGCTCGGAAATCTTCTCGAAAAGGCCGATCCTTTCCAGTTCCACGCCGAGCTGCGTCCGAAGAGCGCCTCCATCGTCAGCCATCTCGATGATTACAACTGGCAGGACGAAGAGTGGCTCGCCGCTAGAAGCGGTTCCGGATTTCATGACCGGCCGCTCGCCATCTATCAAGTTCATGCCGGCTCCTGGAAGCGTGATCCGAACGACTTCGGACAGTTCCTCTCCTTCCGGGATCTCGCCGATAGACTGATTCCCTACGTCAAGGACATGGGGTTTACCCATATCGAGCTCCTGCCGATCATGGAACATGTGCGGGATGATTCCTTGGGCTTTCTGGTGAGCGGTTATTTCGCGCCGAGCAGCCGCTACGGGTCGCCCCAGGACCTGATGTATTTTATCGATCGCTGCCACCGGCAGGGTCTCGGGGTCATCCTCGACTGGACTGCAGGCCGCCTTCCTCCGGATGGCCACGGGTTGAGCCGATTCGATGGCAGCAGCCTCTTCGAAGAGGAAGAGCAGGTGGATGCTAAGCTGCTCTTTCGATATCAGAAAAAGGAAGTGGCCAATTTCCTCATTGCCAGCGTCTTGTTCTGGCTGGACAAGTACCATGTGGACGGCATAAGGGTGGAGGCAGTCACCTCGATGCTCTACCGGGCCGAAGCCGCTGCCTGCGGCGGCCGCCGTGAAAATCCCGAGGCCGTCGAATTTCTGAAGCATCTGAATCGGGTGGTTAGTGAGCGCTTCCCCGGAGTGGCCATGATCGCCGAGGAATGGAGTCACTTTTTCGGGGTTACCAGAAAGGCGGACGCCGGCGGGCTGGGGTTCGATTTCAAATGGGATTCGGAATGGACCGCGGCCACGCTCGACTATTTCTGCGGCGCGCCGGAATTTCGCAAGTTCCACCACAACGCGGTTATTCAACCACCTCCCGATGGCTGGGCAGAGCGTCCGATTCTGCCTCTATCCCACAAGGAGGTGGTGCCCGGCAAAAAATCTCTTTTGGTCCGAATGCCCGGGGACAGGTGGCAGCAATTCGCCAGTCTGCGCCTCTTGTATCTTCTGCTTTGGTGTCGTCCAGGCAAAAAACTGCTCTTCATGGGCGATGAATTCGGTCAGTTCTCCGAATGGCGCAGCCAGGTAGGCCTCGACTGGCACCTGATCGAGGATCTCGGCGTTCATCGGCAGCTGCAGCAGTTCATCAAGGAACTCAACTTTTTCTACTCGAATCATCCGGCCCTGTGGGAAAAGGATCACGAGTCGGGCGGGCTGCAGTGGCAGGCCCGAGGCGATGCCGAAAACAGCATTATCGTCTTTTCCCGACACGGCCGGACGGCGGGCGATCATCTCGTCTGCCTGCTGAATTTCACGCCCGAGGTGCATCACGGCTATCGGATGGCGGTGCCTTCCTGCATCCGATATCACGAGGTCCTGTGTTCGGACGAAACCCGTTTCGGAGGCAGCAACGTATGCAATCCCCACCTGAAGGAGCCCTTCACGGAACCAGTGGAAGAAGCCTCCTGTCACGTTCTGGTCTCAGTGCCGCCCCTGGGCGGTCTCATCCTGCAGCCGGCAGATGAAGCCGGCTGTTCGCGCCGGAAGGCGAAAAGATGCGCCGAACCGTGAGCTGGATCAGTGAAACTCTCAGGCTTTACCCGGAAAGGGACCGTCTGGCGGTGATCCAGGAGGCGCAGATCCGCTTCGATCTGTCGCCTCGGGAGGCGGAATTCATCATTGACAAGCTGGGTAAAGGCGAACTGAAGGAAGATGCCTGATCACCCACCAAGTCGGGCTCAATTGCTCTCTTCTTCCTGGGGAGGCAAAGGGATCTTGAGAAGCTTGATCCCTTCCTGGTCGAGCTTCTTTTCCTCTTCCGGCGAGGTGATCCCCCTGATGTTGCGCGGTTCTTCGATGCCGTAATGGATCTTGAGGGCCTCCGTGGCCAGTTTCGGCCCCACATCCTCGAAGTTTTTCCGGACGTAATTCTGGAGCTGACGGAGAACGTTGGCGGCAGCCGCCGCCTGAATTGCCGTCTCATTATCTGCAGTTGGACTACTATCCGCGGCGGGAGCGTTATGGACCGCCACCGGAGAAAGAATCTTGTGGACGTTGGTGCCGCCGCACTCCGGACAGGTGAGCAATCCGGTCTCCTGCTGCTTCCGAAAGCTGTCGCTGTCCTGAAACCAGCCCTCGAACTGGAAACCACAGATGCAAAGGAGGTCGAAGACAATCATGGCAAGACCTCCAGAAGTCGTTTCATCATCACCCGTGCCGCCTTACCTGCAAACACTGTTTAACCGCGCTCACGATTCCTGACAAAC
>JARRJE010000392.1:2393-5052 GCA_037379765.1 Deltaproteobacteria bacterium | reverse complement strand
GCTTATTCAAAATAAAAGTGGACCCAGGAAGCCTGTTACCCCTATGATTAGGTAACCAGCATGAAAAGAGTTGCCAATCGACAAGGTCCACTGTAAAGTGGGCGCACCATTCACCCATCACGTCAAGTGACAGCCGCATTCCTGCCCAGACATCTGCCCGGTTCATCCACATTTCCCGCGCATTGTTGCCGCAAGAAATTCTCCTGATCGCTTGCCAAGGAGCAGCAACATGAAACTGTACGTCGGCAACCTGCCCTTCAACTATTCGGAAGAGGAGCTCAATGAGCTATTCAGCGCCTATGGGACTGTGGTCAGCGCAAAGATCATCACGGACCGCTACAGCGGCCAATCGCGGGGTTTCGGCTTCGTAGAGATGTCCTCGCGCGGCGAGGGCCACCAAGCCATGGAAACCTTGAACGGCCAAGCGGTCAAGGGCCGCGATCTCGTGGTCAACGAAGCGCGGCAGGACAAAAAGTCACACGGCCGCCGCTAAGCTTTTTTACAGAAACGGCGGTAGTTAATCGTCAGGGCCACACTTTTTCCAACCCGAAATTTGCCTTTCCATCAAATCATCTTGGTCCGGCAGGCTAACAAATTTTTGTAGCCGCCAGGGCCGGCTCATATTACCCCAAGGAACGTTCATGGCTTTTACATCTTTTGGTTTCCGACCGCAGATTGCGGCCGGCATAAGGGCGTGCGGTTACACGGCGCCCACCCCCATTCAGCAGCAGACCATGCCTCCGGCCCTAGCCGGCCGCGACGTGATGGGCCTCGCCCAGACCGGTACCGGCAAGACCGCGGCCTTCTTGCTGCCCATTCTGCAAAAGCTCGCTGCCGGCCCCCGCGGCCAAATCCGAGCCCTCATCCTGGCTCCTACTCGAGAGTTGGCCGAGCAGATCCTGGAAGCGGTCAACGACCTCGGGCGCCGCACCGGGTTGCGCGGAGTCGCCGTCTACGGCGGCGTCAGCAAGGGCATGCAGCTCCAGAAGATCCGGCGCGGCGTCGAGATCATGGTCGCCTGTCCGGGCCGGCTGCTCGACCATTTGCAGGCGGGTGCCTTCCGCCTGGATGCGGTGGAGGTCCTGGTGCTCGATGAAGGGGACCAGATGTTCGACATGGGCTTTTTGCCGGACATCCGCCGGATCTTGAAGCAGATCCCTGCTAAGCGTCAAAATATGCTCTTTTCCGCCACCATGCCCGCCGACATTCGCCGGCTGGCCGGCGAGATCCTGGTCGACCCGGCGGAGGTGCGGATCGATCCCGATCAGCCGGCGGCCACCATTGCCCAGGTCCTTTTTCCGGTAGCGCCGCATGACAAGTCTGCACTCCTGCTGGCCCTTCTTCGGCAGACTCCGGCCGAATCGGTGCTGGTCTTCACCCGCACCAAGTACGGCGCCAAAAACCTGGCCAAGCGCCTGAATACAGCCGGTTTTAAAGCCGCAGACCTTCAGGGCAACCTATCGCAGAACAAGCGGCGGGCCGCCCTCGAAGGCTTCCGGAACGGCGAGATTACCATCCTGGTGGCCACCGATATCGCTGCCCGCGGTTTGGACGTGGCCCGAGTATCCCACGTGGTCAACTATGATATGCCCAACACCGCCGAGGCCTATACCCACCGCATCGGCCGCACCGGCAGGGCTTGCCGTCGAGGCGAAGCCTATAGCTTGATCGTTCCCGAGGACCGAGGAGTGGTGCGCGCCGTCGAACGTGCTCTGAACAGGAGGCTGGAACGGCGTTCGCTTGAAAGGTTTGAGCGGAACCTGGCCGAAACGGTGCCGTCACAACCCCGTCGGAATGCTGTCGATCGGTCGCAGGCCGACAAGGCGAAGCGTCAGCAAGGGGCCGGCTTTGGCAAAAAGCGAGGTCCCGGCAGCGGCCAGGTACAGGCTAGGCCTCCTCGCGATGCAGATGGCGGCAAACCCCGGAACAGAAGGACCGGCAAGCCTCAGGCCAAGACCTCCCGGGGACCAGGCCGCCATCGTCGCACTGCTTCCCTGGGTCTCGGGCTGCGGACCGTTTCTCGCTGAACCCCTGGAAAGATTGCGACTGGATTTTGACAAAACCGCACAAAACTTCGAGTCCATCCAAACAGCCCTGCGCCTACCTGTCGCCAGGGCTGTCTTTTTTGCTGCTCGGGCGTCGTTCTTGAAAGAAGAAGGCCGAGTGGAAAATAGAAATTCTTTTTGCATTCTGCGTCATTAAAGGTAGATTCGGAGCATGCACGCCGAATTTCCCCGTGACCGGGCTCTCCATTTCCTGTTCACAGCCGCCGCCATTGTAGTGATCATCGCCGGTCTGCGAGCGGCGGCGGACATCCTGGTACCTTTTGTGCTCGCCGCCTTCATCGCGGTGATTAGCGCCCCATTCCTGTTCTGGCTCAAAAAACACGGCCTGCCTACCTGGCTTGCGCTCGCGGTGGTCATTCTGGTCATCTGTGCGGCAGGTGCCATGCTGGGCCTGCTCATCAGCACCTCCATCACCGATTTCACCCTGTCTCTGCCTGAATATCAGAGCCGGCTCCAGGACAAGATCAACATTCTCCTCAATTATTTCGGTTGGGAGAAGGCTCACCTCTCCATCCGCACGCTCTTCAATTATGTCAATCCGGGCGCGGCAATGCGTCTCACCTCTCGGGTGTTCACCGCCCTCGCCGCCATGC
>JARRJE010000392.1:0-2362 GCA_037379765.1 Deltaproteobacteria bacterium | reverse complement strand
CTGCTCGAGGCCTCGAGTTTCCCGGCCAAACTGCGGGCCAGCCGCCACGATCCGCAGGCAGCCCTTGCCGGATATGAGCAGGTCGTGCGCGACATCAACGACTACATGAAGATCAAGACCTGGATCAGCCTGGCCACAGGAATTTTCATCGCCATCTGGCTTGCAATTCTCGGGGTGGATTATCCACTGCTCTGGGGGGTGCTTGCCTTCCTGCTCAATTATGTCCCCAACATCGGCTCAATCATCGCCGCCGTGCCGGCGGTGCTTCTTGCCCTGGTCCAGCTCGGAACCACATCGGCACTCCTTGCCGCCGCCGGCTATCTGGCCGTGAACATGGTTGTCGGCAATGTGGTCGAGCCCCGCTTTATGGGAAGGGGTCTGGGCCTTTCCACCTTGGTCGTCTTTCTCTCTCTGGTCTTTTGGGGTTGGGTCTGGGGGCCGATCGGGATGTTGCTGTCGGTGCCGCTCACTATGATGATCAAGATTGCCCTTGCTTCAAACGAGGAAACCCGGCGATTCGCCATCCTCCTTGGTTCGGAAGAACCCCTCGAGCCGACCCAACCCCGATAACCGGTATCCCGCCATCTCGGGTTGATCTGCCGGTTCCTCAATCCGGAAATCCCTTTTTTTCTCTCTGCCTTTTGATGGAAAATCGGACTGCCAGCCGGGGCTGGCCGATAGTTTCTCTAGCAAGATCTGCTGCACCTTCCTTGGAGGGGCCAATTGAAGGAAAGGATCAGGCCACCAGGTATCCCAACAGGTAGAGCATGAGCCAATCGCGCACCTCTTCCTCCACCCGGCCGGCATCCTCGTCGAGGAGATGGCCGGCGCCTTCGAGCAGAAGCAGCCGTTTGGGTTCTCGAGCCAGGCGGTAGAGATAGTTCGAATTTGTAATGGGCAGCACCCCGTCTGCCGTGCCGTGAATAAAAAGTGTTGCGCAATTGGGGGGTAACTCATCCAAGCGGCCGGCGCCGGGACTCTGAGTAGCAAGGGCGATCACTGCCCGAACGGAACCGTCGAGCGCTGCTGCCCGGAGCACTACCGCGCCGCCCAGGGAGTGGCCTGTGATGGCGATGGCGGTCGCGCCCTTGTTGTGCAAGTATTCAAGTCCCGCGATCGTATCGAAGATCGCTTCTTCGAGCAGGGTCGGCACCCGGAAGCGGATGCGCAAGGAGGCGATGCCCTCAGATGTCAGCTCTCGACAGAGTCGAGGATAGAGCCCCCGGGCCGGCGTGTCCCAGCCGCCGCCCGTGCCGCCTACCCAGACTGCGGCGCAAGAGGAAGGACCGGCGGTCGGATAATAGCGGACCTCTGTCATCCCCCGGGCAGTCATCAGCCGAATCGGACGGAAGCCTTCCGGGGTCATTTCTTCTTCAAAAGTCTTGATAATCAAACGATCCGATCTATTCACCTCGGTGATATGCATCAGCTCGGAGGAATGATGGATTGGGGCTCCACTTTCTCCGAGGGTTCGCCGTAGACGGTCTCGAGCTGCTCGATGCACTCTCGATCCAGGATCTGGATGAGGTTGGTGGAGCCGGTCTTGTTGGAATGACGGCCGATGGTCACCACGAAAGTGCTCGTCTCCTCAATGCGTTCTTGCTGCACCGCTTTTTGAAAGAAATAATAAATCGCTTCGTCGCTGTTTCGGAAAGAGCGTTCGGCGAAAAAAGGCTCAACACCCCAGACCGCGGCCAGGCGCCGATAGGTCCTGGGGTTGCTGGTATTGGCGATGATCCGGACTCCTGGGCGGTGGCGGGCCACCATCTGTGCCGTCTGCCCCGACTCGGTGAAGGAGACCACACCTTCGCCGCCCGTAGTCTGACACAGGGCCACCGCCGAGGCGGCGATGGCCTTGCGGTGGCCGAAGATGTCCTGAAGTTCTCGGTACCAGGGGTAGACCACCTCGGTCTCCTTGATGGTTTTGTCCAGTACTCGGATAGCCTCCTCCGGGTAACCGCCCACCGCGGTTTCATCGGAGAGCATCACCGCGTCGGTGCCGTCGAGCACTGCATTGGCGATATCGGAAACCTCAGCCCGGGTAGGGTAAGGGGAGGAGAGCATGGAAGTGAGCATCTGGGTGGCGGTGATCACCGGTATTCCTCGCCGCCGGGCCTGCAGGAGGATGCGTTTTTGCAGCACAGGAACCTTCTCCACCCCCAGTTCCACGCCCAAGTCGCCCCGGGCGATCATGGCTCCGTCGGCAGCGGCGATGATTTCATCGAGACAATCGATGGCCTCGGCTTTTTCGATTTTGGCGAAGACCGGCTGATCGCTGCCTGCCGCGGCCACAAGCTGTTTAGCCTCCCGGATGTCCGCTGCCGAGCGGATGAAGGAGAGGGCGATAAGATCGACCTCCTGC
>JARRJE010000391.1:0-2660 GCA_037379765.1 Deltaproteobacteria bacterium | reverse complement strand
GGTAGTATGAGTTTCAACGATTACTGTTCCGGCGGGGTCACGCTGTCCGGCGGCTCGAGCTTTTCGGGCAGGATCGATCCCCAAACCTATCAGATGGTGGATTTCTCCTTTACTTTCGATAGATACACCGTTGCCTCGGGCGATGGGTCGTTCTCTTGCTCCGGCAGCATTTCTTACGATATGGGTAGCTATCCACAGACTGCCACCGTGAACATGTACATGAAAGACGGCGCCACTGCCGCCGTATATCGGCTTGAGAATTACGTGATGAGTATGTCCGATTACGGCAGCTACGCGGAAGTTTCGATCATCTCAGGGAATTTTTATCATCCGGAATACGGTTATGTCTCTCTGGCCACCACCACCCCGCTTCAAATCTATTTCTCCGATGACTGGCCATTTGCGGGCGAGCTGGTCTGCACCGGAGAAAACGGTATCGCGGGCGGTCCCACCAAGGCTCGCCTGACCGTGATTTCCTCCACCGAATATCAGATCGAGGCCGACACCGACGGCGACGGCACGTATGATTACAATTCCGGTGTCCTGCAGTGGGCGAACATTTGACAGGAACGGCCCCTTGGGTGCCACCCCGGTTATGATGAGAGAAAGGACCTGCGCTGGGCTCCGTCTGCAGAATCTCTGATGACCGGGGACACATTCCCCGGAACTCCGGAGAATCGGTAGTCGCAGATTCGAATCTGCCGGTCATGCCAGAAAATACAGGCATTCAGCTCGAAACGCTGAGTGCCTTTTTTGTTCCTCTCCTTTGCGCCCCACATTCTGTCTAATGCGCCTGTCAATACACCTGCTGAGTCGCGGTCACGACTTGTGGACAAAGCACCGCCCTGTAGGTCAAGGGTGAAATGGTTATTATTTCAAATATATTATATACTTATAATGTCAGATTAGACTAACGTTCATGGACGGCTTATTCCTCCTCGCCCTTTAAAGCAGACATGACCTCATTAGAGGTCGAAGACAGATTGAATTGGATTACGTACCATTTCCCTAGCCTTTTTAGCGTGGCCACATCGAACACCATGAGAGCGCCACTTGTGTCTTCAATCATATATATCCTTTTTTCGTAGATATCTCCGGCTTTGTTTGTGCGAATTGGATGGATCGCATAGACGGATTTGCCAGCCAACCATTTCTGGAGCAATTCATCCATCTGCTTGGCGATCGGAACGAGCTGATCGTTGCCGGGAAGTATTCTCTTTCCGATAATTGTCTCCATACAATTAGAAGTCTTTTTGTTCTTCAAAAGACAAGCTGTCAGTTCTCCTTCCAGCGCGTCCGGATTTGCGAGGGGCTCGCTCGCGTATACAGATGTGGCAAGAAAAATAGTACTCAATAAAAGTAATGTCATTTTCATGATGTGTTCCTTGTTTTGGTCTTGACAAGGTTTAAATTTGGCCAGCATCTCATTAGATGAATGATGAAACCACCAAAGCAGAAAGTCTATATAAATGCGCAGTTTTCTTCGTTCGCAGAACAATGAGACAGCAAAGAAACGCCCTCTTTTATATTTTTCTTCTGCCGTAAGATCCATAGTACCGGTAATGACCAGTGATCGGGTATTTAAATAACATATCTTCAAGCACTGGACCTTGCCCGATATTATGAACAATCATGAATCTTTCACTATTGCCTTTCTTTCGATTAACCACAATACCAATATGTGGCCGGCCTTGCACACTCCAGGTTACTAAATCGCCAGGGATGTAATCTTTAGGATCTGAGGTTACGGCGAGATTTTCACCATTACGCTGAAATAGTACCTGCAGGTTTGGCACTCGCCTGTGGTCAATGTTCGAGTCTGGCTTGGTGAGTCCCCATCGTTTCCTGTCAGGAAATTCATCAAAATGATGCATCATTTCTTCATGAATATCTTTCTGAAGATCAATGCCAATGGCTCTATAACTACGAATCACAACGTCAGTGCAAACACCTATCTCTGGTGGCACATCACCATTAGGATAATCAATCTCTATATATGTCGGATCATATTTTACTTTATGTTTCGTCCTTTCCAATGCGGCCTTAGACAGATTTAGGCTGAATCCTTTGGGTTCTTTCTTCCTTGGAACAATCTGGACTTCTTGGGTTTTGTTACAGCTTGCATTTATAAAAATAAGGCAAATTAGAAAAATTAGAAGTTGATATCTCATTGGTACAATTTTCACGCTTAACCCACGAAGTTGAGAGGCTGGCATGAGTTTGCTGCAAGCTTCCGCTTGCCTCGGTAGAGAATCTGTCCAAGCCGATACTGTGGCAAAATTGACAAAGGGGCGATTCGGCGATCGCTAGTCTCGGGTAGATCAAGATCCGCGGGTAGCAAGCTGGTGTGCCTCCATCCTCGTTCTTGTAGCAGTCGTCGAAGGCGGAAAGATCGAGTTCATGGTCAATCAATTGATCGAGTAGCGTGCCACTCAAAATTCCTGCGCTGAGGTCAAGTGGTCATCGGATGAATCACTCCAGGCAACTTACCGAACGTTGTCTATTATTTAATGGAATTTGAGGTGGTTTCCTACAGATTCAACGCGGTGCTAAGGGGCAGGCAAAGCGTAGCTTTGACTGTCCCGTGAAGGCCCGAAGGGCGCGCGCACCGGAACATACTTGCACTTTGTTATGCATTAATTTGGTCTCAAATCCAAATT
>JARRJE010000390.1:0-2666 GCA_037379765.1 Deltaproteobacteria bacterium | reverse complement strand
GGCCAGGTAGTCGAAGGCCCCCAGCCGCACCGCTTCGGCCGCGGTGTTGATGTTGGGGTACCCGGTGACCATCACTACGGGGCACTGGCCGCCTGCCTCCTTGATATGGCGCAGCAAATCGATTCCCGAGGCGCCCTCGAGCACGATGTCGCTGATGATGAGATCGAAATCCTGTCGATCGATGATCTCTAGGGCCTCGTCGTAAGTGGAGGCGGTTACCACCGGCCCATAGCCTTCCTTGGCAAGAAACATCTGGAAGGTGAGCCGCAGACTTTCCTCGTCATCGATAATCAAAATCCTGCTCTCCGACTTGCTCAGCTCGATCATGGTTCACCCCTTCCTTGCGGAGCCTGAATCTCTTCACCTGCCGCCGGCAGGTCTACAGTCATGGTCGTGTATTCGCCAATTCTGCTCTCCACCCGGAGAAACCCATTGAAATCCTTCACCAGGCCATGGCTGATGGAAAGTCCCAGGCCCGTCCCCTCGCCCGGCTTCTTCAACGAATAAAACGGCTTGAAGATGTGGTCGACGATTTCCTCCTGAATGCCGGTGCCATAATCGGTTACGGTCGTGCGTACATAGGGTTGCTTGTCGAGAACCACCAGCCTGCTCCTGATCTCCAGCTTTTTATTGTCGTTCCGGGCGGGATACCGCTGATTGAGGGCATAGCGCGCATTGCTCAGCAGGTTGAGAAAAACCTGCTGCAGCTCCTTGGCGTTGGCCCCGATCGGCGGCAGGCCGTCGGCAACGTGTACTGCAAGCTGTATGCCGTCCTTGAGCAGTTGATGTTTAATCAGGGCGAGGGAGTCGTCGAGGAGCCGGTCGATGGTCACAACTTCCGTTTCCTCGTTGTCCTGGCGGGCAAAGGCCAGCAAGTTGCGGACGATGGCGGAGATGCGCTCTCCCTCCTGAATGATGCGGTCCAGGATCTCCCCGCCGGAACCGTCCGCCTCCTGCTGGTCGAGCAGGACCTGAGCATAGTTGATGATGCCGTTGATGGGATTGTTGATCTCATGGGCTACGCCTGCTGCCAGCTCGCCGATGGCCGCCAGCTGACCGGCCCGCATGGTCTCCGCCTGGAAGGCCTTCTCCTCGGTGATATCGCGCAGAAGGATCAGGGCCTTTCTCTCGCCGTCCAGGTCCCGGAATGGCGCGTAACTCTGCTCGTAGTAGCGGCCGTTGGCCATGAGCAGCTCGGTCCGCTGGATCTCGCCGGTCCTGATCGCATCCTGCATACGGCAGACTTCGCACGGCCGATCGAGCTGCTTGTAAACCGTGTAGCACTTGTGGCCGATCTTGTCCCCGAAGGCCTCGATGAGCACCTCGTTCTGGTATTCGATCACGAAATCGCGATTGAGGATATGCATGCCCTGGCTCAGGGCTGAAAGCATGCTCTTGAGCTTGTCATGCTCGGCGCGCAGCATCACTTCCACCCGGGTGCGATCGGTGATGTCCTCGAAACTCTCAATACCTCCGACGACCTGGCCGGCAGCGTCGTGCAGGAGGTCGGCATTTTTGGAAACGATCCGGACGCTGCCCTCCTTAGTGCGGATCTCGCACTTCTTGCCCACCATCGGCATGTCCACCCGGTCGGAGAAAAGCCCGCACCTGGCGGTGCAGGGTCGGAGGGCAAAGACGTTGCACTTCTTGCCGATGACCTCCTCACGGCGATAGCCGGTCACTTCCTCGGCTTTGTCGTTCCAGGAGGTGATATGCTGGTTCATGTCTACAGTGAAGATGGCGCTCGGGATCACCCGGTAGATGAGGTCCGCTTCCTCCTTGGCCTTGATCAACTCCTCTTCGGCCCATTTCCTCTCCTCAATCTCCCTGAGCAGGGCGTCGTTGGTCCGCATCAGTTCGGCGGTGTGCTCGGCCACCCGTTTTTCCAGCAAGTCATAGTCCCGACGAGAAACCTCTTCGGCTTTCTTCCCGGCGGTAATGTCACGGATGGATTCGACCACGCCGACCAGGCCGCCTTCTTCGTCAAGAAGAGGAGAAGCGGTGATCTCAAAATATTTCGCTTCACCCGAAGGCTGACGGCAGGCATGGGTCACGGTCGCCGGCCGGCGCTCGGCAAGCACCTCATGCAGGGGGCAGTTGTAACCCAGCTCTCCGCAGGACTGATTGTAGCCAAAAGCTAGTCGATAGCAGTGATCCCGCCGCCCTTCCGCCTTTTCATTCCGGCCGGCCAGGGTTTTGAACTCCTCGTTGATGAACCGGGCGCGGAAAGAACCATCCACCACCATGACCGGCAGGGCAATGGAGTCGATTAGCGACTGCAGGAATCTGGTCCGCGCCTCGACCTCCCGTTTTTCCTGCCGACGATCTTCACCGCTCTTTCTTTTTTCGATCACGTCCATCGCCGAAGAGAAAAAATGTTTGGAGCCGTTCTTGAGGGAGGGCTCCGGCTCAAAAACCTTTCGAGCCGCTCCGGGTTACTCGTTGGCAATTTTGCACATCCCGTGCCATCATTACTGGCAAGGACCGCCTTCGTTCCTCAAACACGGCAACCCAACCATCATCGTCTGCTGCTGCAGGTACTCGGTGATCTGGCAAATGATGATTGAAAATAGTGGAAGCGGTCACAGTTGCCGCAGATTGATGCAAGCGACCGGCCGCTATAGCCGGCTATGCGGCCGGGAGCGATTGCGCCAAGACACGGGTGT
>JARRJE010000389.1:0-2674 GCA_037379765.1 Deltaproteobacteria bacterium | reverse complement strand
CTGGCTCGACAATTCTTTCCCAACGAGAAAACCATGCGAATCGTACCGCCATCCTTTGAGATCCTGGACCATCTCGACCGGCAGAGTCCTGCTTTGCGCATCGAGGCCTGCGGCCGGATCTGTTACAAGAGCGAAGAGAAGATCAGCGAGAAGTCGGCCGAGCCGTTCATCAGGAACATTGTCAAGCACGGACACAACTCGGTCTTGGAGATGGCGGTGGTCTCCTTGCAGGTGACGGTGGACACCGAGGCCATTGCCACTCAGTTCATCAACACTCTGCCCAAATTCCTGCAGCTTGACCGGCTGGAAAAAAGAGTGCTGATGATGACCGGCAGCATCCGGGCCTTCCGCGAGCTTTATCTGGATCACGGGACGGTGAAGCTGGTGAAGGCAGTCACCGCGTTCCTGGCCGGCCGGTACCCGTTGCTTTTTTCCGACCTGGTACCCAAGAGGGGGTTGGTTCCTCAATCCGGAGTGCTGGTGGAGAAGCTCTCCTTGGCCGAGGTGGATGATCTGTCGGCGGACTTGCTCGCCAAGCACAGATATTTGGCGGTGAAGTTCGTCGTCAATCGAGCGGTGACCCATGAGATCGTGCGCCATAGGCCGGTTTCCTATCTTCAGGAAAGCCAGCGTTACTGCAGGTACAGTGAGAGCAAGTTCGGCAATGAGGTGACCTTCATCAAACCGCTCTTTTTCGAAGAGGACAGTGAAGAATATCGCCTGTGGCTTCAGGCCATGGTCCAAACCGAGAAGATCTATCTCGAGCTGCTCAACACCTCATCGCCCCAGGCGGCCCGTACGGTGCTGCCCAATTCCTGCAAAACGGAGCTGATCGCATACGCTAACCTGATCGAATGGCTGCACATATTCAAGCTCCGTACTTCTAAGGCCGCCGAGCCCTCCATGCGGGAGGTGATGATCCCGCTGCTCGAACGTTTCCAGGCGTTGTTCCCGCAGGTTTTCGCCGGGTTCCGCGTCGAGGCCTGATGCCCGCCTTGGCAGATTCAGATTCGAACCGAAATTAGGTAGAGAAGAAAGATCAACTATTTTTGAAGGAGGAGAAGTATGGCTTTAGATCCCACCAAGCACAAGGATTATGAAATCGCGGAAGAAGCGGAAAGCCGCATGAAAACTGTTTATCAGCTGGCCGAGGAGTTGAAGCTCGAAAAAGAAGAGCTTCTGCCCCACGGCCATTATGTCGCCAAGCTCGACTACCGGAAGATTCTTGACCGGCTCAAGGACAAGCCGGATGGCAAGTACGTCGACGTCACCGCCATCACTCCAACTCCCCTCGGCGAAGGCAAATCCACTTGCGCCATGGGCTTGGTTCAGGGGCTCGGCAAGCGGGGCAAGAGCGTTATCGGCGCTATCCGTCAACCTTCCGGCGGCCCCACCATGAATATCAAGGGCAGCGCCGCCGGCGGCGGTCTGGCCCAGTGCATCCCGCTCACCCCGTTCTCTCTGGGGCTGACCGGCGACATCAACGCCATTATGAACTCTCACAACTTGGCCATGGTGGCGCTTACCTCCCGCATGCAGCACGAATCCAACTACACCGACGAGCAACTTACCAAGCGCAACCTCAAGCGGCTCGACGTTCATCCCAAAAAAGTGGAGATGGGCTGGATCATCGACTATTGCGCCCAGGCGCTACGCAACATTACCATTGGTCTCGGCGGCAAGATGGACGGCTTCACCATGCAATCAAAATTCGGCATTGCGGTGAGCTCCGAGATCATGGCCATCCTGGCAGTAGCCACTGATCTTCAAGACATGCGCGAGCGGATCGGCAAGATCGTGGTTGCCTACGATAAACAGGACCGACCGATCACCACCGCCGACCTCGAGGTGGACGGCGCTATGACCGCCTGGATGGTGGAAGCCATCAACCCCAACTTAATGCAGACATTGGAAGGCCAACCGGTAGTAGTCCATGCCGGGCCGTTCGCCAACATCGCCATCGGCCAATCCTCGGTCATTGCTGATCGAGTGGCCCTCAAGCTCGCCGACTACAACGTGACTGAGAGCGGGTTCGGCGCCGACATCGGTTTTGAGAAGTTCTGGAATCTCAAGTGCCGCTACTCAGGCCTTAAACCCCATTGCGCTGTGGTGGTGGCCACCATCCGGGCCCTCAAATGCCACGGCGGCGCCCCCAGCCCGGTGCCTGGTCGGCCCATGCCCGAGGAGTATGCCAAAGAGAACGTCGGCTGGGTGGAAGAAGGTTGCAAGAACCTTCTTCATCACATCGAGACCGTGAAGAAGGCGGGGATCAACCCGGTGGTGTGCATCAACGCCTTCTATACCGACACCGACAATGAAATCAATGCAGTGCGGCGGCTTTGCGAAGACGCCGGGGCCCGGGTGGCTCTCTCCAAGCACTGGCAGTATGGCGGCGAGGGCGCACTCGAATTCGCCGACGCCGTAGTTGATGCCTGTGAGGAGCCCAATGAATTCAAATTCCTGTATGATCTTGACACTCCGCTTTCCAAACGGATCGAGCTCATCGCCAGGGAGGTCTATGGCGCTGACGGCGTGACGTACCTCCCCGATGCGGCCGCTAAGATCAAGAGGATGGAAAATGATCCGGAAATGAAAGAGATGGGTACCTGCATGGTGAAGACGCATCTCTCCCTTTCCCACGATCCGAGCCTCAAGGGCGTGCCCAATGGCTGGT
>JARRJE010000388.1:0-2682 GCA_037379765.1 Deltaproteobacteria bacterium | reverse complement strand
ACGACCCTATTACGTCGGCCTGAATCCCCTGGCGGGTCTCATTTATCTCATTTTGGGAATCATGATCGCCGTGCAGGCCGCCACCGGATTTGCCCTTTATGCCCTTCCCTACCGGTCCGGTCCCTGGCATGTAACCTTCAGCTGGCTCACCACCATGTTCGGCGCCCAGCCCGTCCGCGTGGTCCATCACAGCATGACCTGGCTGTTCCTCGCCTACCTGGCCATCCATATCTATATGGTCGTCTTGGACGATATCGAGGAAGGAACCGGCGATCTGCTGAGCATCGTCAGCGGCGACAAATATGTCGAGGTCGAGAAGATCGAAGAGTCCTGAATATACGGGCCCGCGCTCCTGCGGATCGACCTCTTCTCCTATTCCCCGCCTCGCTTCGCGGCGAACTCGGAAATGATCCTCGCCCAGCTTTCTTGGGAAAACCACTGACCAAAAGTCCACCGGAACAGGTCCTCCACAAAGCCGACCCCGTTGCTTTCATTTCCCATAAATGAAATGTTATCATGAACCTATCAGCGAATACCAACCATGGAGGAGGGCATGGGGCACGACCATGCGCACGGCCACTCCAGTCACCAGGGGCGCCATCTCACCATCTCCTTTGCCATCACCTTCGGCTTCATGTTCGTGGAGGCGGCAGGGGGCTGGATCACGAACTCCCTTGCCCTTATTTCGGACGCCGGCCACATGCTCACCGACGCCGGCGCTCTCGGGTTCAGCCTTCTGGCCTTTCGCCTGGCCGCCAAGCCGCCTTCGGTCACCCACACTTTCGGATTGCGCCGAGTCGAAATCTTGGCGGCCCTCTTCAACGGCCTCACCCTATGGGCCATCGTCGGGGTGATCTTCCGGGATGCCTGGCAGCGGTTCACCGCTCCCCCCACAGTCGCGGCCAAGGGCATGATCGTGATCGCCGCAATCGGCCTAGGAGTGAATCTGGCTTCCATCGCCCTGCTCCATGCTCACAAGGACGAAAGCCTCAATATTCGCGGGGCATTCCTGCATGTGGCCGCCGACTCTCTCGGCTCGGTGGGAACGCTCACCGCCGGTGTAATTATTCTTTTCACCGGCTGGTTCTGGCTCGACCCGGCAGTGAGTGTTGCCATCTGCTTCCTCATTCTGTGGAGCTCCTGGGGCCTGGTGCGCGATGCGGTGCACATCCTGCTCCTGGGTGTGCCCACCCATCTCGATTACAAGGAAGTGGAACAGGAGATCCTGAGCGGCAGCGGAGTCTGCTGCCTCTACGACCTGCACCTGTGGTCCATCAGCACCCATCAGGAGGCCCTCTCCGCCCACGTGGTAGTGCCGGACGGCTTCACCGGCCAAAAGGAACTGCTCCGGGAGATCGTCACCGGTCTGCGGGAGAAGTTCGGCATCGAGCACGCCACCCTGCAGATTGAGGAAAGCCATGAATTGAAGGAAGAAAGAAGCGGGATCTGCAAGATCGATGCGGCATGCAGCGCCTGCCGGTTCCCAGGCGGCAAGCGGAAAGCGCAGGGCGAGGCCGTATGCCAACTTGGAGGCGATCCGTGAACCGGAACGAGAACAGCCCGGCTTTGCTCACCGACCTTTACCAGCTCACCATGCTCCAGAGCTATTTCGAGCACGGGATGGAGGAGACCGCGGTTTTCGAGTTCTTTATCCGCAAGCTGAAGAAACGCAACTTCTACGTGGCCGCCGGCCTGGAACAGGCCCTCGTTTTTCTCGAAAACCTGCGGTTCACCGCCGAAGAGCTGGAATGGCTCGCCGGCCAACCACAATTTACGAAAGAGTTCGTCGATTATCTGGCGAATCTCCGCTTCACCGGCGAAATTCATGCCATGCCTGAGGGCACGGTCTTCTTTCCGAACGAGCCCATTCTGCGGGTGACCGCCCCTATGCCCCAAGCCCAGCTCGTCGAGACTCGCCTCATCAACCTCCTCCATTTTCAGACGGTGATCGCCTCTAAGGCGGTACGCATGCGTCTGGCCGCCCCGGACAAGACCCTGGTCGACTTCGGCCTGCGGCGGGCACACGGGGCCGAGGCCGGGCTGCTCGCCGCCCGGGCCAGCTACCTGGCCGGGTTCGACGCCACCTCGACGGTGCTTGCCGGCCAACTTTTCGGGATTCCCATCTCCGGCACCATGGCCCATTCCTTCGTCGAGGCCCATGACGAGGAGATCGCCTCTTTCGAGCACTTTGCTGAATCGCTGCCCGAAAGCGTGATGCTGCTGATCGATACCTATGACACGGTAGAAGGGGCGCGCAAGGCGGTTGCCCTGGCCCCCAAGCTGAAAAACAGGGGGATCGGGATCAAAGGGGTGCGTCTGGACAGCGGGGACCTCTCCGAGCTCGCCAGAAAAGTCCGCCGGATTCTCGATGAGGGAGGGCTCCCCGAGGTAAAGATCTTTTCCAGCGGCAGCCTGGATGAATATATCCTGAAAGAATTCGTGGAAGCGGACGTTCCCATCGACGGTTTCGGGGTCGGCACCCGCATGGACACCTCCGCCGACGCCCCGTACACGGACAGCGCTTACAAGCTCCAAGAGTACGCCGGACGCGCCCGGCGCAAACTCTCGGAGGGCAAGGCCACCTGGCCCGGCCGCAAGCAGGTCTACCGCACTTACGACGATCAAGGCCTCGCCGCCTATGACGTCCTGACCATTGAGGAGTATATCCGGGAGGGGCGGCCG
>JARRJE010000387.1:0-2683 GCA_037379765.1 Deltaproteobacteria bacterium | reverse complement strand
TGGCTGATTTCTTCGATGCCATTCTGCTGGGCGACGGAGAAGAAGCGATTCTCGACATCGCTTGCCTGATTGAAGCCGCCAAGCGGGAAGACCTTGGCAAAGAGGAGGTGCTCGATCGATTGAGCGAGATCGCCGGGGTCTACGTGCCAACCTTTTTCAGCCCCCATTATGACGATCGGGGCCGTTTTGCCGGAATGAGCCCTCAGCGGTCGGGCTACGAGCGGATCAGGCGGCGGATCCTGCCCGACATCGATCTCGGCGGGCCACTGCCGGCGCCGCTTGTCCCTCAGGCCAAAATCGTCCACGATCGGCTGGGTGTCGAGATCGCCCGCGGCTGCACCCGCGGCTGCCGGTTCTGCCAGGCGGGGGTCATCTACCGGCCGGTACGGGAGCGGGCCCCGGAGCGGGTCTTGGAGCTGGCGGAAGAGGGTATCGCTCAAAGCGGTTTCGAGGAGCTGGCCCTGCTGTCGCTCAGCACCGGCGATTATGCCTGCCTGTCCGACGTTCTGGTCCGGCTCATGGATAGGCTGGCAGCACGCCGGGTTTCGGTCTCCATGCCCTCCATGCGGGTGGGCACTCTCACTCCGGAGATCATGGCTCAGATCAAGCGGGTGCGGAAAACCGGGTTTACCCTCGCCCCGGAAGCCGGCACCGATCGTTTGCGGCAGGTGATCAACAAGGGGATCAGCGAGACGGATCTGCTCGCTGCCTGCCGGTCCGCCTTCGAGTTGGGCTGGAAATCGATCAAGCTCTATTTCATGTTCGGGCTCCCCACCGAAAGCGAGGAAGATCTCGCCGCCATTCCCGGAGTGGCGGCCAAGGTCCTGAATGCCGCACCGAATGGCGGCCGGATCAATGTCAGCGTCGCCACCTTCGTGCCCAAGCCTCATACCGTTTTCGAGCGGGAGCCGCAGCTTTCTATCGAGGAAGGCTTCGCCCGCCTCGATTTTCTCAAGGCCCGGTTGCGGAATCGAAACTTCAAGCTCAAGTGGCACGATCCCCGGCAGAGCTTTCTGGAGGGAGTGCTCTCGCGGGGGGACCGCCGTCTCTCCGCCCTGGTTGAAGAAGCCTGGCGGCAGGGGGCCCGCCTCGATGCCTGGTCGGATCATTACGATCTCGGGCGCTGGCAGCGGGCGGCCCGGAGCTGCGGCCTCGAGCTGGAAAGCTATCTGGACCGGCGCGATCCGGAGGAGATTTTGCCCTGGCAGCATCTTGATGCAGGGCTCTCCCCTGATTTCCTCGAGGAGGAGCTTGCAAAAGCCATGACCGGGATCTATACGCACGATTGCCGAGTGCATGGCTGCCAGAAATGCGGCCTGTGCGATTTTAAAACGCTCAGACCGATCGTTTACCGGCGGCAACAGGAAGAACCTCCGGACGGGAACAGATTCCTCGATCCTGGTGAGCGAATGCCCAGGCAGAAGCCGGTCGGCCGCTTTCGCTATCGTCTCACCTATTCCCGCTTGGGCAAGGCCCGTTTCCTGAGCCATCTCGAAGTGGTGAAGATGTTTTTCCGGGCTTTCCGGCGTCTGGATCTGCCTTTACGTTTTTCGGAGGGCTTCAACCCCTCACCCCGGGTTTCTTTTGGTCCGGCTCTGCCGGTGGGCACAGAGAGCCAGGCCGAATATTTGATAATGGAGCTGATCACTCCCTTTGTCGATCCGGAGGCGACGCTTGCGGCCATGAACAGGCAACTGCCGGAGGGATTCTCAGCCAAGGATTTGAAGCCGGCGGCCAAAGAGCCTGAGACCGCGGTCCTCACCTGCTACCACATCACTTTGCCCAAGGATATGGCGGAGCTGCCTCTTGATCATTTCCGGCAAACGGATACATTTATGGTGGCTCTCACGAGAAAGGGCAGAGAACGGCAAATTGACGCGAGACCGCTGGTCGAAGACCTGTCCAAACTGGCAGCCGGGACCATCCAAGTGATTCTGCTCAGTGAACCGGGCACGGCAGGCATCAAGCCGCTCGAGCTGCTTGCCGCCGTTTTGGAGCTTTCGGACGAGGACATCAGGCTGGCCAAAGTTTTGAAAGTCTGGTCTCGCAAGAAAGAATAGAATATAAATATATACAGACGCTGCATCTCCTTTTTGTCATCGGCCTTTTTGCCGGAGCACCGGCAAAAAACCCACCGGCCTCTTGTCGGCACTCCGACGATTCATCGGAGCTGCTCCTGCCATCACGGGACCCGTCTGGCTTTACGGTTGACAACGTAAGCTGGAACTTCGCCGGCATTGCTGCCGACGGTGATCGGCAGCGTCTGCTGCAAAAATGTTTTATAAATTCAAGGACGGAGCGATTTCAGGGCCTTGGCCTTGCGATCAACCGCAATGGGATTTTTAGGATTATGGCAACTGATCTTCTCATCAACGCCACCTCTTTCGAGGTCCGCATCGCCCTGGTCGAGAACGGCAACCTGATCGAGTTCTACCTGGAGCGACCCACCGAGAAAGGGTTGGTCGGCAATATTTATCGAGGCAAGGTGGTACGGGTGCTGCCCGGCATGCAGGCCGCCTTCGTCGACATCGGCCTGGAGCGCACCGGGTTTCTTTATGTGGATGACGTCCACATCAATGCCGCTGACTTCGAGAATCGAATCAGCCACCACGACTGTACCAGCGAGTGCTGCGAGAGCATGGCCACCGACGCTCTTGACCGCCGCAAGCCGGGCATGAACATT
>JARRJE010000386.1:0-3115 GCA_037379765.1 Deltaproteobacteria bacterium | reverse complement strand
AAAACCATGTTATTTTAGTTGAATTCGAGCGGACTCATCTTCAAGATCGGATGCGTGATCAATTTGATGTCTTGCCAATCGATCAACCCCATGAGGGCTATCCGGTGCTTTACTTGGAACCTGTCTCGTGACGTCAGTCAGGTTCGTGAAGGTCTCAAGCGCCGAAGGAATTATAGCAGTCTACAAAAGATCCTCCAAAATCGGCATTGGGGGATACAGCCTAACTTGGGAGGGAAGAAAATGGCATTCTATGAAAGAATTTGTAATGAGGCCCAGCAGATCTCCAATCTTCGAGGAAAATCAACCGAGCAAATTCTTAGAAAGCATGACTGTCTCGGAAATCAGTGTGGCGTGAGGAAGGCATTCTCTTCCCTGCAAAAATGTATGACCTTATTCCTGACGGTCCTGATGGTCGTCGGCGTATCACACCGCGACACCAGGTAGCGGCCAGGTAGTCCTCTTTGCCGACAACGCTCATGATGATGCCGGTTGGCACGGCGACAAGCCCTACTTTGCCGTTCCCGTCGACTGCAGCACTTGTCACACCAACAATCTTCTCAAGATCCACGGCGTGGATTCCAGCAACATGATTTGTAATACCTGCCACCCTGCCGCCTACGATGCACTCGAGGGGGACTGGCAAGGAGGCTGTCAGCAAGGGGCTTGTCATCGAGTCTACCACGAAGATCACATCAAGGCACACTTGCCTTTCGAGGATTCCTACGACCCCGATAACGACTGTTCTCGCTGCCACGACCCTATCACCTGGGAGGTCGTGCAATCCAATTGCCTGAATTGCCACGCGACCTACGGGCCCGGCGACAACATCCCGCCAGAGACGTCCACCAATGCTTTGGCATCGTATATTGGACCGGCCAAGATCGATTTCTCAATCAAGGACAACGGCGGAAAGGTGGGAATCGGAAGGACATTTTACATACTCGACGATGCCCCGGAAAGCGCCGCCGGCAAGAATCTGTTCGTCACTGATCCCGGTATGCACGTCCTGGAATTCTGGTCAAAGGACCAATCCGGCAACCTGGAGGAATCTCATAAAACAACCTCCTTCAACATCATTGAAGACGTCACTCCGCCGACGACGACCTCGGACGCCAAGACCACGTACAACCAAGGCGGGAAAATCACCCTTACTGCAACAGACGACGGCACCCTGGGTGTGAAAAATACTTATTTCAGCCTCAACGGCGGCCCCACCCAGACCGGCACCATCGTCAACATCCCTACAACGAGTGGAACCTTCACCTATACATTAACATTCTGGTCCGTGGACTGGTCAGGCAACATCGAGACCCAGCATAGTGCAACTTTCACCGTCACCAACGGCAGTGGAACCATCCGCCTGGTGTGGTTGAACAGCGACACGAGTGGTTCTCCTTGCCTTGGAGATCCTGAGGCCAGCGCATTCTGGACCATCCGAAAAGGCACTGACTATGGGCGGGTGGTTGCGTCCGGAGAAGGTGGTTGTCCCAATTGGAGCGGCATCAATGATGTTGTCGTTCCGGCAAGCCCCGATTCCTATTACGTGATCGTCTTCTGGTGGGACAGCGAGAACGGCTATTACGATGCAACTGAATTCCCGGGCATCTATGTCACGACAGCCGGCCAGATCATTCAGATCAACTACTAATCTAGCGCGTGAAGCTAGAACCAGAGCCTGGCGGGAAACGTCGAGATCCGTTTCCCGCCTCAGACTCCTTATTCGGCTTTGCAACTAGAGGCCTGCTGTCAAGGTATCTCCAATACAGGAAAGGGGCATCTCAAGTTCATCGTCACGATTCGGAAAATGAATGCCCGCCTTTGCCTCCAAATCCTTCTTCTGCCAAGAGAAGTTCGTTTCCGCAAGCAGGAGGTGCCGGTCCGCATCCAGATGGCTCTTTGGCTACCTGCCAGTGCCTACAAGCTGATTAAGAGCCGAAAACAGGCTCGATCCCTTTTATCCACTCTCGGTTGGGATCAGTCCCTTTTTTCAGGATTTGGATAGTCCGCGGCAACATCAGGATGTTTCTTGGCTAGGCAGTCCGGACAGACGCTATGGGTGAAACTCGTCCCAAAAGAACGATTGAGACAGGATTCCAACTCATTCCAGTAGCCCTCATCATTTCGTATTTTTTTACAATACATGCAGATCGGCAACAACCCACTCAGGGTTTCCACCTCTGCAAGGGCAGTCTTGAGTTTCTGTTGTTGTACACGAAGACTATGGATCAGAATCAGGATATTTTCTTGGAGCTGCAAGGCAGGATCATCTTCGGTTAACTCACGAAAAACCCGGCAGTTGCAGCAGGTGGAATATTTGGTGGCGAACTTGCCATGCACTTCGTCGCCACACATGGTGCCGGCGATCAACCAGCAACGCTTGCATTCACTTTGGTAGGCGGGACAATTCTCTTCCTTGCATTGCATCCGCTCCCAGCACTCGATCGACAATTCGCTGCTCGTGGCAGAAATCCATTCATCCCAGCTTGTTTCATCATCCAGCAGGGACAGCTTAATGAATTTCTGTAGGTTGTCCTGTACCTTTTGTAAGGTCAATTTCTGCCAGCCCATTCAGCTGATCTCCTCAATGTTTTGCGTGATAAATTATTATCGGATAGGGATGATGAATTTCCGAATTATCCAAAATAATTCACCGTTATTTTAATAGTTGAAATTGTCAAAACCGCCATGCAACCACTTTTTTCTTCCTGTTGTCAAGGGAAAAATAATTCTGATTTTTTCTTGGTATTTAACCGGATAGAGAGTATTTTCGCCATTTTTCTCGAAATGGTGTGCTTTTTTCAGGCTACCAACAATTGAACAGCACGAATATTATTTGGCCAGGGCCGAAAACTTGCCAGGATTGCCAGATGTGGACCCAGGCGACAGGACTACCTTGGTTAACTCGATATTTCCCTGGATCGCATCGTGAGCAATCCCCCAGCGAGGTTGCCCAACCCCGCGAACTTTGGTCATCGGAAAAATTGACCATCTGGTCCCTTTTATTACTACATCACCCCGAACGGAATGATCTATTGTCCTTCCGGCTTTGTACGAGAATGAAAAGGGACGGGGCAAGATTTAGTTGAGGGCCCAGGCGACTCGCCCGACCGCCGAA
>JARRJE010000385.1:0-2696 GCA_037379765.1 Deltaproteobacteria bacterium | reverse complement strand
CTCGCCCTCGCCCTGCAATTGCCGGAGCAATTCCGCCTCCCGCCGGGAAACGGCCTGAATGCCGGCGGTGAGCTCCTCCTGCAAGGCGGCGTGATTCTCCGCTAAAGCCAGGTAGAGCCTGGCTTGCCAAAGGCCGTCCTCCTTCGTTTCGCTGATCGGGACCGATTGTTTGAGCCGGCGGGCCACCTGGCGCCATCCGGCCTCGGGATCTTCCTCCGACCCGGCAGCCAGTGAAGAGAGATGGGCCTGATGATATTCGGCCGAGTGGGTCTGCATGTCCTTGAGCAGCAGCATGAAGCGGCCGAGATCCTCTCCGAGCGGCGCCGGAGGATAGGTTTCCACGAGACCGGTTGCAGCCAGCGGCTGCGGCATGGCGGGAGGGCTCTCGGCGGGCCGATAAGAGTAAAGCCTGTTCAAAGGCAGCAGCAGTCGGGTGGCGGTTGCGGCGGCAATCCTGGTGGCAGGGAAATAAAGGGCGGACAGGGGATCGAGTGCCATGACGTGAATCCGGGTGATGGGAATAGGTGTCAGTTGCTATTTGGTCGCGAGTAGTCTATGCAGAATAAACGATAGAATGAACGATTCGGGCCCGAAGGCATATTCGGCGGGTTGGA
Source organism: Deltaproteobacteria bacterium (assembly GCA_037379765.1). Classification (GTDB taxonomy): domain Bacteria; phylum Desulfobacterota; class Desulfobulbia; order Desulfobulbales; family UBA5123; genus JAJYKH01. The sequence goes on along the minus strand of JARRJE010000385.1, from coordinate 2,082 downwards.
ACGATCGAATCCAAAGAGGGAGTTGTTGGCCTAATGAAGAATTTGCGCGAGAAGTTTTCTCTGGCCTTCCTGATTGCCGTTTATCTGCTGGTTTCAATGCGCCTGTTTCCCAGCAGCTGGGTCAAGACCCTGCAGGAGACGGCTTGGCATTTGTTGATGATCGCACCGTATACCGTGGGAGCCACGATCCTTTTTGCCAGCCTGCTTCGCAGACTCGCCGAAGGCCGCAGACTTTCATGGCTGATCGTTCTCCGCGTCTTCATCACCGTCAGCATCGTTCTCGAGTTCTTCCTCGGCATTTACGATTATGTTGCTTAGAAGTTTTAAGGCTAAAGGCTAAAGGCTAAAGGCTCAAGGCTCAAGGCTCAAGGCTAAAGGCTCAAGGCTAAAGGCTCAAGGCCAGAGGAGGATCGTAAATCGTGAAACGTAAATCGTAACAAGTGGGAGTGAAAGGTTTCCGCAAAAACTTCTCCCACCTCGAACCGCCTTTTGCCTCGGACCTCGAACCTCGTGCCTCGTGCCTCGAACCTCGTGCCTCGAACCCGATTCATCTCCGAATCACCGAATGGGGGGCATGGTAGCCTGAGGGAACCGTGGTGTTGGGCAGCACTACGGAGCCGCGGCTCAGCAAGGTGCCGGGATTGGTCACGGAGTTGCAGCCGGTCTGCACCCCATCGCCGAGGATGGCCCCCAATTTTGTCAAACCGCTGTTCACCTTTCCCTCCGGGGTTTTGATCAGAACCTCTCCCCTGACGAAACGCAGGTTCGCCAATTTGGTGCCGGCACCCAGATTGGCGTTGCCGCCAAGCACGCTGTCCCCGAGATAGGCGAAATGGCCGGCCTTGGCGTCATCGAGAAAGATGGCATGCTTGACCTCGGTCACGTGCCCGACGACGCAACGGGCTCCGACCAGGGTGTGCCCCCGGAGATAGGCGCCCTGCCGGATTTCGGTTTGATCGCCGATGATCGCCGGTGATTTGATAAAGGCCCCGGCTTCCACCAGCACGCCTCGGCCGAGGCGGATCCGGGAGCCGGTGACAACGGCGCCCGCCATGATGACGGTGGCGCCGGGAAGCTCACGGGCTTCTTGGTACACCTTGAGTCCGCCCTTGGTGGCATCGCCGCACTCGATCCGGAGATGATCGGCAGCGAGGATCTCTCCATCCGCGATCACGACGGTTCGGGACAGCGGCTGCCCGTCGGGGAGCAGGTCCTTGGGCAACGGCGGATAGGACTGGTCATCCATGTACTGTTTCAGGTCGCAGAGCGGCTGCCAGACCGGGTCGCTCGGGCCGAACAGGCCCTCGAAGGTGCAGGTTTTCGGATCGAAAAACGAGGCGATGTCGAGCATGGCGGAATGAAAGTTTCAGGTTCCCTGGGGTGGGTTGTTTCATTATCCGGGTTGAGACTCTCAGTAACCCGTAAAGTGTAAATCGTAAATCGTCAATCGTAAATCGTAAAAAGTGAACGATCAGCAGGTGGCCTAGATTGGTAGGTGAGTTAAGTCCCTTCGTTTTCGGCTTGCTGTTTGAACTTGCACCTTGAATGAAGCTCAGCGATCAGTATTCAGAGCGGATTTCCTATTCTTGACGAATCCCCGGGCAGTGTTTACCTTGCTTTATTCAGCATCTGCGCTGATCTAGAATAAACAAATTCAACCAATTCAACTGATTCATCCTGCCCTTCCCCCGGAGGATACGCGTGGACGTGAATGAACAGATAACAACGGGCATCGACGAGTTTCCCGATCTGGAGTCGCTGAACATCCCGGAAGAGTTGCCCATGATGGCGGTGCGTGACGTCGTCATCTTCAGCTATATGATCGTGCCGCTTTTCGTCGGGCGGCCCACATCCATCAGCGCGGTGAGCGATGCCCTGGCCAAGGACAAGTTCATTCTGCTGGTGACCCAGAAAGACGCTACCATCGACGATCCGACGGCCGAGGACCTTTACCGGGTCGGCATGGTCGGCATGATCATGCGCACCCTCAAGATGCCCGACGGCCGCCTCAAAGTTCTGGTCCAGGCCCTGAGCAAAGCGAAAATCAAGGAGATTGTCCAGGAGGAGCCTCATTATCTTGCC
>JARRJE010000384.1:0-2698 GCA_037379765.1 Deltaproteobacteria bacterium | reverse complement strand
GATGTAAGTATCAAAGAGGCTCTGAATGGTGGTCCGGGTGCCTTCCGAAGTGTTTTCGTAATCGATGTCGCCGTTGAAGATCTTGTGCTTGCAGTGCTCGGACCAGGTTTGGGCGAGCATCTCGAGTTCTACATCGGTGATTCTGGCGGAAAGCCCTGCCTCCTTGCGGGCGGCTTGCACCTCGGGCCGGGCGAGATAGGCGCGAATGAGCTTCATTTCGTCTAAGGAAAGGGCAAGGACGCCTTCCCGGCTGATGCGGATGAGCTCCTCGTCGGCCACATCGAGATCGACCTCAGCAACCCGGACCTTTCTCTCGCCGGTTACTTTAGGGGCATACGGCTTGATCCCGCCGGCCGCGGCAAACTCCTCCCGGCTCAAGACAGTGAACCGTTCGATAAGCTCATTGGCCAGAAGCTTTCTCGCAATGGTTTCGGCTTCCTCCCGGGAGACGCTGCCGGAGATCAGAAACTGGGTGGAAGTATAAACCGCTTCATCCCGGCTGAGCTTTCTGCCGAGAAGATATTCAAGCGCCTGGCCGGCGGTGCGGCCCTCGTTGTCGGTAACCCCGGGCCGGAACCCCACCTCGATCAGCCAGTCGAACTCCCAATTCCATTCGAGGGCCAGGGCCCCCATGGAATAATCCTGAATGACCGGGTCGCAGTACGGGCCGCGGGCCGCTGCTTCGAGTTGCTCCTCGGTGATGTCGGCATCGACGGTGAAGACTTTCAGGGTCCGCACCCCGGTGACCGGCAGATGGAGATCGGCAGCGATGCGTTTTTTAGTTTTCTCCCCGAATGAATCGGGAAAGGCCGGCTTCAAACCGGCCTGAATGCGGGCGAGCATCTGAGCATCCTGTGTGAAAGGGATTGTGAGGGGTAGGTCATCCATCTTTCAAAGATGGAAAGATTAACTCAAACGTCGATTTTTTTAAACAGACTATCCATTCCTTTTGAAGGTAAAATCTGGTAATTCCTGGAAGTCATGAGCTTCAAAAATAAAGATAACTTTTTGGCAAACAGGGCGAAAGAATTTTTCTGGCTGGCGCTGGCTGCTTCCGTCCTCACGGTAATGGCCGGCCTCTTCATGCAATCCGACCATCCGGAGATCCAGCCCTCGTTTCAACATTTGTTCGCCAGCCAGGAACCTTGGGGAGGGGCGGTCTGCGGGCTTATTCTGGCCATCGCCTATGTTTGGGCAAAGCGATCCGCCCGTTCGGCCGCAGTCTTGGAGTCATCTCTGCTCAGAGTTGCCGATAATCCGCTGCCCTTGCTTTTGGCCGTTACTGTGATCCTGGCGGCAGCAGCCATCGTGATCTATCATAACCGCCCCTTGAACATTGACGAATACAGCATGTATTTTCAAGCCAAGGTCTTCGCCGAGGGCAGCCTGTGGGGCAAATTCCCGTCTGACCTGGTTCGATGGCTGGTGCCTGCTTCTCATCAAGACCATTTTTTTATAATTTCCCACCGGACCGGCCAAATCGTTTCAGCCTATTGGCCGGGGTTCGCCCTGTTGCTTGCTCCGTTCATGAAGCTGCATGCCCCCTGGCTTCTCAATCCCCTGCTCACCGCCGGTTCGTTATATCTGCTTTGTCTCATTGCCCGCCGTCTGTTTCCGCATCCTGCTGCGCCTGCTTGGGTTTTGCTGTTCAGCCTGGCGTCACCGGTCATAACGGTGAACGCGTTGTCTTACTATGCAACCACTGCTCACCTGTTCATGGATCTGCTGTTTGCCTGGCTGCTTTTTGAGCAGACACCGCTGCGGCTCTTCCTGGCGGGAGTAGTAGGCTCCATTGCCTTGGTCCTGCACAATCCCGTACCGCACCTCCTCTTCGCCCTACCCTGGATTGTCTGCCTGGCCTGGCGGCCCGGGAGGGTACGAAACATCGGCCTGCTGACGCTCGGCTACCTCCCCCTCATCATCCTTCTGGGGTATGGGTGGGTGTGGTTAAAAGCAAGTCTTGTGCAGGGAGAGGTCCTCCTTCACAAGAAGTCCGATTATTCGGCCGTTGGCGTGGGCGGAGAGACCGTCGGCCTCTTTTCTAATCTGGTAGAGAAGCCATTTCGAATGCTGCAGGGAAAGCTCGCCTGGCCGAGCTTGAATTTTTTATGGCTCAGGCTGTTAGCCTTTCTCAAGATTTTTGCGTGGGCAGTTCCCGGCCTCCCTTTGCTGGCTGCAGCAGGGGGAGCAAGGCTCGGCAGGGGAAATGCGGAATTGAAACTCTGGGGGTGGGCTGCGGTCATCACCCTGGTCGGCTATATGTTCGTGCCGGCAAGCCAGGGCCATGGCTGGGGATTCAGGTATTTTCATTCTGTCTGGGCGGCCTTGCCCCTACTGGCGGTCTTTCTTATTCTGCAGACCAGTGCGGTCAACGAAAAGGGGAAGCATTTCCTTTTTCTGACTATTCTGTTGAGCCTCCTGTTAAGTACCGGTCTGCGTTTTTGGCAGGTTTATACCTTTACCGGCCAGCATCTGGCTCAGTTGCCGGAAATTCCAGTGCCGGTGGCAGGGAAGAAGCAGCTGGTCCTCATTGAGGCGATCCAGGGCTATTATGCACAAGACCTGGTGCACAACGATCCTTTTCTTCGCGAAGATACGATCTTTTTGATCGGTCAGGGGGCAATAAAAGATAGGCGGTTTATGCAGAATTTTCCCGGCGCTCAAAAAATTAGGCAAAAAGGGCTGGACAGTGTTTGGC
>JARRJE010000383.1:2665-5367 GCA_037379765.1 Deltaproteobacteria bacterium | reverse complement strand
CCGCGATGCACCGGCGTCGGCCGAGCCGGATGAAGAAGGCTTACAGGACCTCGAATCCATCATGCGCGCCCTTCGGGAGCGCGTCCGGAAAATTCAGGATGGCAGGCTTCGCCTCCCTTCCGAGGTGCCTTACGTAGAGCCGCACAACACCTGGGTAGTCAATCACCCAGGGACACTGCTCGTCATCCCGGTCGGCGATCTGGCGCAGCATGTCCTGCTGAATCTCTGCTACATGCTCCAGAACGGCCTTGTTCTGACAGATGACATCCATGGACGGTCCGTTCCCGGAATCGAGAAATTCAGCCGCATCGTGGACGTCACGAACGTCTGGCCGCTGACATTCGTGGAGCAAGTGTCTCTAGCCGAAATGACGGCGGAACTGTCCACGAGCTGTTACGCCGGCACGCTCATGCTCCAGGCCATGGGGCTGGGCGGCTGGATGTTCAACGGCGTTGATCCGTTCAGCCTGCTTGGCGCGAGCCGGCAGCCGGACGTCCTGGGGCTCGGATTCCGGTACGAGACGGACGAGCGTTGGCCTTATCCGAATGTCACCGGCCTGCCGGGAGTCATGGAGGGTTTCTGTCCTCCCCACTGTCCGGACATGCACGCTGCCGTGGAAGCGGTCTGCGAGCGCAAGTTCGGGCTGGGCGGCCCTTTCCATCGCGATACGCCGGGGCCCTGGAGAGATTCGGCAAAGGTGCGCGCCGCGGCCGAAGTCCACAGCCGTGAATTCAGGGAGTGCGTGGCCCTTCAGGCCCAATATGTCTTCGACACCTTCGGCAAATTCCCCGGTACAGTGCCGTCGATTTTCGTCATGCAATACCTTCAGGCCCATCATCTGGATCTGGAATTCTATGATTCTTTCTACAAACCCGGGGCCTATATGAAAACCCATGCGCGGCACATGAACCGCTGGCACGACAAGACCTAGACCTGTCCGACAGCGGTTAAGTCAACGTCCCATTGTCCTTATAAAGTTCCTGCTCTATCCAATTAAAGAAGGGGCTGTTTATAAAAAATGACGGTATACGGATGGTCATTCTCCGAAGTGAAAGAGACTGGCACATCTGAATAGAGCCATGGATCATCCCGCATCCATTCAGTAACAAGAGATCGGGCAAAAAGGCCAGTGGGCCGCGATGACCCAATTACTCGACAGGATGAACCAAACGGAACACTAACTCACCTTGCCGCTGGCATCGCTGGAAAGAAGGATGCCGCTCTTGATTTTGATCTCCTTGATCTTTGCCTGGATCTCCTCATGGGTCAGCACGCCCTTCTCGACCAGGATGTCGATCAGGGCCTGGTTGATGATCATCTCCATTTTCAGGAGCTCCGGAAGCGAAACTCGCCCGTCGTTCGCTTGATTTTCGTTCATAAAAACCTCACTTATGTGCGATCTAAAAAAATCGGGTCTTGTCTCTCTGTAGTTGAACCTCATTTATAAAAGTCATCTGTTGATAGCACATTCGGGTCGTCTGAACAGCAGAAATCATCTCCGCCCTTCGTTTTCTCAGTTGCAGGAAGGGTAGTGAAGAAGCGGCATGGGTGAATTTTTCTGGGGACTAGGAAAAACGTGACAAAAATGTGTTGAGCGCCATTTTATTTGTTGCAATAGGGTCGGGAGAGCTGCTTTGGCTAAGCATGTTCAGCCAGCTGGCTTAATTGCCTGTCGTGCATTTTCGAGAGCAGCACCAACGCAACGCAGGCTCCCACCAAGGCCAGTGCCATATCGGTTTGCGTGTCCCAGACGTACCCCTGGGTGCCGAGAAACGCATCCGCCGAATCCCCGGTGGCGACGGCCACGGCCCACTCGATGAGTTCATAGAAGGCACTGATGGCGAGGCAGACGGAAACTACTATGAAGTTCAGCCAGTTGCGAGTGGCAACCACGCTTTTCCTGATCAGGATTTCGCGAGCGATGATCGCCGGCACAAAGCCCTGCATGAAATGCCCGACCTTGTCGTAGTTGTTCCGCGTGAATCCGAACACGGGCTTCAGGTACTCGAACAGGGGAACTTCGGCATAGGTGTAATGGCCGCCCACCATCAACACGATACTGTGCACCAGGATCAGGATATAGAGGAGGCGGGTGAGATGGAATCTTTCATAGGTCATCGCCAAAACGGATAGGCCAATCAGGGCGGGTGCCACTTCGAGGAACCAGGTGAAATAATCCTTTGGTTCGATTGCCGACCACGCTAAGACCGAAAAGAAAACCGTGAGCCAGATTGTTTTCATTGTTCCCCGAGAGGGATAAAAAAGGAGAATACCAACGCTTGACTAGCCGTGCTTGGGCGATGGCCGCAAGTTACCGGCGAGCAGGCCGGCAAGGCCGATCAGACCTCGCAGAAAAAACTCTACCAAAACCGCAAGAATCAACCCTGCCAGCAAACCCGTGGAGATTGCAGATAAATCGAGTTTTATGGAATAGGTGTAGTTGTTCCAGACCTCTTCTCTGATGTCCGGAACCGGATTGACAAAGGTTTGTATATACGCACTGAACCCGCTTTTTTCGAACCCCGCCGCCGCATCTTTGAGCACGACGTTCCGCTGGTAAATTGAATTGATGCTGTCCCCGCCCCCTTGAAAAACAGGATCGCCGTCCTGTTGATAATGAACGATCAGTTTCTTCATGTCCCCGCCGAAATATCTATCCGCGTCCTGCTTAAATTCCGTGAGGTTTATTTTTGATTCCTGGA